>CAZRXE010001203.1:0-3287 GCA_964603695.1 uncultured Heliomicrobium sp. | reverse complement strand
CCATTGCGGAAAAGACCGGCGTGGAGATGCTTGCGCTGGAAGCGGACTTGGCGGAAGAAGCAGCCGTCGTGGCAGCCATTGGGCAGACGTTCGCCAAATGGGGGAAGATTGATTTCCTCATCAACAACGCAGGGATTCGTCACGAAGCGCCCGTGTTCAAGACAACGACCGAAGATTGGGATCGCCTTCATGCCGTCAATCTGCGCGGGCAGTTTCTCGCTACACGCGAAGTGCTGACGCAGGGGATGCTCGCGCGCAATGAAGGGACGATCATTTATATCTCTTCCGGCTCCGGCAAAAAGGGCGAAGAAGATTGTTCAGCGTACTGCGCGTCCAAATGGGGCTTGATGGGCTTTGCGGAATCGGTTGCCAAAGATCTGAAAAACACGCGCATTCGTGTGACCAATGTGGTACCAGGTATGATCTGGACGCCGATGGCGCAGGAATCGTCTGCGGCCAATCTAGGATTGGAATGGCTTGATCCGAAGTGGGTCGCGCAAGCTGTCGTTTGGTGTCTCAAACAAGATACCAACACGATTATCCCTGAATTCAGAATCTACACGCGCGCACAAATTTGATGGACATCGGGCAAACCTTAAAATTCGCGTTGCTAATTGCGCTCGGCCTGTTGAGCGTTGGTTTTATTTATGCCTGGCTCACGACGAAACGCGAGGAAAAGCCGCTGCCTTCGTGGACAGAAATCGCTGTTGGCTTCGGCGCGAATTTTCTCGACACGTTGGGGATCGGATCGTTTGCAACGACAACTTCGGTGTTCAAATTGTTGCGGATGGTGCGCGATGAATTGATTCCCGGCACGTTGCTCGCTGGGCATACGCTGCCGGTGATGGCGCAGGCGTTCATCTTTATGACGGTCGTCAAGGTTGATCCGTGGTTATTGGTCACGATGATTGCGGCGTCGCTCACGGGCGCGTGGATTGGCGCAGGAATTGTTTCGGGATTGCCGCGCCGCGCCATTCAAATCGGGATGGGAGCGGCGTTGCTCATCGCCGCGTTGTTTATGGTGATGACGCAGTTCGGCTGGTTTCCCGAAGGCGGCGCGGGGCTGGCGCTATCGGGCGGGAAGTGGCTGTTTGCGCTGGCAATGAACTTCGTCTTTGGCGTGCTGATGACGCTGGGCATCGGGAATTATGCACCAAGTCTGATGTTGTTCAGTTTGCTTGGAATGGATCCGCTGGCGGCATTCCCCGTGATGATGGGGTCGGGTGCATTTGGCGGGGGCGTTTCCGGCATTCGTTTTATTGGCAAAGGGCGCTTTGATTGGCGGGCGGCGCTGGGCTTGATGCTGGGTGGAATTCCGGCAGTCTTCATCGCAGCGTTCATCGTCAAATCGCTGCCGCTCAAAACACTGCGCTGGGTTGTATTCGTCATAGTTGTTTATACCGCTCTTGCAATGTTGCGCTCCGCCTTGATGGAGCGGCGTTTATTGCTCAACGAAGAGGCTGAAGCAATCTCTGCTTCATAGCCTGTTTACCAAGAACCTGTCCGCATCTTGAGGAGGAAGTATGGATTCAACTTCTCGCCGATGTACTCAGCTTGTACTGAGTTTGCTTGTCATTCTGTTTTGTGCCTCGTCAACCTGGGCGCAGGGCAACGTCACCGCTACACTGACCGGTGTCATCAAAGATCAAAGCGGTGCGACTGTCCCCGGCGCAACGATCACTGCAACCAATGAAGGGACGGGGGTGAGCCGTTCGGCGCTGAGCGATGACGCAGGCAATTACACGATTCCGCTGCTGCCGGTTGGCACGTATAAAGTCACGGTGGAATTGCGCCAATTCAAGAAGCAAACCAAAACAGGCATCAAGCTCGACATTGATCAGAAGGCGCGCCTGGATTTTGATTTGGCGGTCGGCGAGGTAACGGAAGAAGTGACGATTGAAGGCCAGGCGAGTGTGCTTAAAACAGAATCCGCTGAAGCGGGTGAGGTGATTGATAATAAACGTGTTGCTACACTCCCGTTGAATGGGCGGCAGTTTGTGAATCTCGTGCTGACGACTGCGGGCGCGACACCGCCGCCACAAGGCGACTTGGGCGCGTCATTCGCCCTGGCTGGTGGAAGCGCAAGTATCAATGGCATTCGGTCATCAGAAAATACTTTTTTACTAGATGGCATCTCGCTTAATGATCGAACTTTTGATGCGCTGGCCGCTTCTCCCTCAATTGACGCCATTCAGGAATTCAAAGTGCAAGCGAGTCAATACAGCGCCGAATTTGGTTCTGCCGCAGGAGCACAAGTAAACGTCTCACTGAAATCGGGCACCAATGCTTTTCACGGTAGCGCTTGGGAGTTCCTCCGCAACGATAAGTTCGATGCCAGAAATTTCTTTGACCTTGGGAAACCGGCTTTTCGTCAAAACCAGTATGGTGGTACTTTGGGGGGGCCAATTATTAAGAGTAGTACCTTCTTCTTTGTCAATTACGAAGGGCTAAAGATTCGTAAAGGGATAACGGTGACAAGTGCTGTGCCTAACGACGCTCTTAGAAACGGCGACTTCACAGGCTTGCCGGCGATCTTTGACCCTGTCACTTACAATGCTGCTACCAATACAGCACAACCATTTCCTAATAACCGGATTCCACTGGATCGGATTAATCCTGCGGCCAAGGCGCTATTACAACTCATACCAACAGCGAACTTGAATGTTAGTGTTGGTGGGCGCAATTTTTCCGGCTCAGGAAAACAGTCCGTCAACTCCGATCAATTCAATACTCGTGTAGACAGGACTCTCAGCGTAAACGATACGCTCTTCGCTCGCTTTACCTATTCAAAAATCAATGATCTTGAACCAATCCCTGGCCTCACAGGCGCAGAGAATGCGCCTGCGGCACCAACCACTCCCGGATTTGGTCAGACAACACAACTTCATACGATTAACACTGCGCTTGGCTATACCCACGTCTTTTCACCTCGCGCCACTAATCAGGTGCGACTTGGATTTAACCGAACGACAGGCGCGCAGATTGAAGAGAATCAATCCGACTTTTCCACTGCCACCGGGATCAAAGGAAACGATACCAGGTCATTAGATAACGGTGTTCCCCAATTCAGTATTGTGGGCTTCTCCAACTTCGGAGACGGGACTAGCGATTTGAATTATGTGAACAACACTTTTACGCTCCTTAATGACTTTGTTTACTCTCCGGGAAAGCACACTCTCAAAGCGGGATTTAGCGGTCAGCAAAATCAACACAATGACCGATTCTTCAATAATCCCAGAGGCATCTTTCAGTTTCGCAACATTTTTACTTCCGATCCTAAAAACCCC
>CAZRXE010001202.1:0-9006 GCA_964603695.1 uncultured Heliomicrobium sp. | reverse complement strand
CGTCACCGATCCGAACCCGGCGAGTAACTCTTCCACCGTGCCGAGCAGCGTTTCGGCGTTGCCGGATTTGGTTGTTTCGATTGGCGCGCCGCTCGGTCCCCTGACCGTTGGGCAAACCAGTCAATTGCCGTTTTCCGTGACCAACATCGGCGGCGCTTCGGCGACCGGGCCGATTGTGGTAACGGCGACCTTGCCGGCCAATGCGACCGCGCCGGCCAGCTTCACCAGCGGGCCCTTTACTTGCACGACCGTCGGCCAGACAGTCACTTGCACAGCCGCCGGGCCGCTCAATCCGATGGCCGTGATCGGCGGACAGATTCCGTTGACCATCACAGCGGCCACGCCCAATCCCGCGCCGATTGTCGTGGCGGTGGCTCCGGCGACGGGCGAAACCAACACCGGCAACAACATGGGAACCGGCAGCTTCCCGGTCAGTCCGGCAGGCGGCGGCAATGTCGCGCCCAACCTGACAACGATGATCGGTTCGCCGGTCGCGCCGTTCCAACCCGGCGTTCAATCCAATGTGCCGGTGACGGTGCAAAACATCGGCACTGGCCCAACCACCGGCCCGATTACCGTGACGGTTCCGGTTCCGGCGGGCGTCACGGTTCCGGCCAACTTCACTTCGGGCGGTTACACCTGCACAACGGCTGCGGGCGTGGTCACCTGCACCGCGCCGGGGCCGATCAATCCCTGGGCGACAAACACCATTCAAGTGCCGATGACGCCGGCGGCAGGAACGACCAACGTTCCTGTTTCGGCCACTGTGGCCACCACTGGCGACAGCAATCCGACCAATAACACCGCCGGACCGGTCAACTTCCCAGTCGGCGGCAACTATCCCGACCTGTCGCCGACCATCGGCGCTGTGCCGAACGTCCAGTTCGGAGTTCAGACGACCATCCCAATCACGGTCTCGAACGGCGGTTCGAGCGCCACGACGGGCGCGATCACCGCGACCATCACGCTGCCGCCGAACACCACTGTTCCGGCCAGCTTCACTTCGGGCGGATTCAACTGCACGACTTCCGGCACGACCGTCACCTGCACCAACGCGGGGCCGATCAATGCCGGCGCCAATGCCGTCATTCAATTGCCGGTCACGCCGGGCAACACCGGGCCGCTGACCATTCAAGTGACGACCAGCACGGCGGGCGATCCGAACCCGACCAACAACACGGCGACAACGACGATTCCGACTTTGTTGCCGGATGTGACTGTGGCCATCGGTTCCCCGCAAGGGCCGTTGACCGTCGGTCAAACCAGCCTGCTGCCGGTGACGATGACCAACATCGGCGGCGCTCCGGCGCAAGGGCCGCTGACTTTCACGGCGACCATTCCTTCCAACACGACGGCTCCGGCCAGCTTCACTTCGGGCAACTTCACCTGCACGACCGCAGGCTCGACAGTGACTTGCACCACGCCGGGACCGCTCGCTCCTGGACAAAGCGCCATCGCGCAGATTCCGTTGACCGTCACCGGGCCGACGCCGAATCCCGCGCCGATCACCGTCACGGCGGCGACTGTGCCGGGCGAAACCAACACCAGCAACAACACCGCCGGGCCGTCCAGCTTCCCGGTCAATCCGGGCGGCGGCAATCCGACGCTCGCGCCTGATTTGGCCGTGGCGCTGGGTTCGCCCGTCGCACCGTTCCAGGCGGGCGTGCAATCGAACGTGCCGGTGACGATCTCCAACGTCGGCACGGGCGCAACCACCGGCCCGATCACCGTGACGATTCCGGTTCCGGCCGGCGTGACGGTTCCGGCCAACTTCACCAATGGCGGATTCACCTGTGCGACGGCGGGCGGCACTGTCACTTGCACCGCGCCGGGACCGCTGGCAAACGGTGGCAGCGCAACCTTCAACGTGCCGATGACACCGGCTGTCGGTACCAACAACGTGACGATCACCCCGACCGTCAACACGGCGGGCGATCCGAACGCGAGCAACAACACCGCAACCGCAACCTTCCCGGTGGGCCCTGTGGGCGGCAACTTCGTGGACGTGGCCACCAGCATCGGCCAGCCTTCCGGCGCGCTGATTAACGGGGCGACGGTCAATCTGCCGGTGACGGTTTCCAATCTGGGCAACATCGCCACCGGCGCGGTGACGACCACCATCATCCTGCCGCCGAACACGACGGCTCCGGCCAACTTCACTTCGGGCGGTTTCACCTGCTCGACCAGCGGTTCGACGGTGACGTGCAACAACCCTGGGCCACTCAACGCCAATACCGCCGGCACGATCCTGGTTCCCGTGACGGTGACCGGAACCATGCCTCCGGTGGTGACTTTCACAGCCACCAGCAACACGGCGGGCGATGTCAATCCGAGCAACAACACGGCGACGGCGATTTTCAATCTGCGGCTGCCGGATGTGGCCGTCAGTTTGGGCGCACCTATCAATCCGCTGATTGTCGGCCAGACCAGCGCGGTTCCGTTCACGGTCTCGAACATCGGCGGCGGCAACACCGTCGGCGCGACCTTGACGGCGACCATACAGCTTCCGGCGAATATGATCGCTCCGGCCAACTTCACGACCGGGCCGTTCACTTGCACGACCAGCGGAGCAACCATCACCTGCACGACGGCGGGTCCGATCACGCCGGGCACGGCGTTGACCGGACAATTGCCGTTGACGGTGATTGCCGCCACGCCCAGTCCGGCGACGTTGACCGTCAGCGTGCCGGCCAACGGCGGTGAAACCAACACCAACAACAACACGGCTTCGGGCAGCTTCCCGGTCGGCACCACTCCCGGCCCCGTGCCGCCGGATCTGACCGTTTCCATCGCTTCGCCGGTCGCTCCGTTCCAACCGGGCGTGCTGTCGAACGTACCGGTAACGGTGACGAACGTCGGCGTTGGTTCGACCACGGGACCGATCACCGTGACGATCCCAATCCCGAACGGCATGACGATTCCGGCCACTTTTACCAGCGGCGGATTCACCTGCACCGTGGCTTCAGGGTTGGTCACTTGCACGGCGGGCGGGCTTCTGAACCCGAATCAAAGCGCGACCATTCAAGTGCCGATGACGCCGGCTGCCGGCCTCAACAGCGTGACGGTCGTGGCGACGGTCAACACGCCGGGCGACACCAACGCCGGCAATAACACCGCGCAAGCGACCTTCCCGGTCGGCGGTGCGCCTGCGCCGGACTTGATGCTCGGCATCGGCACAATTCCGGCGCTAACCGTCGGTCAGACTTCGGTCATTCCGGTCAATGTCTCGAACGTCGGCAACGGCGCAACCACGGGACAAATCAGCGTGACCATCACCTTGCCTGCCGGAACCAGCACGCCGGGCAACTTCACTTCGGGCGGCTTCACCTGCACGGGCGGCGGCGCAACCGTCATCTGCACAGCGCCCGGCCCGATCAACGCGAACGCGACCGCCACCATTCAAGTGCCGGTCATTCCGAACGCGGCGGGCACGCTGGTCATCACGGCCACGGGCAACACGGCGGGCGACACCAACGCCAGCAATAACACGGCGACGGCGCAAGCTCCGGTGACGGACGGCGCAGTCGGCCCCGGCAATCCGATTTCTCCGTTCGGCACAACGCTGAGCGATCAGAAACCGGGTTCGGTGCTGATCTTCCCTGTCTACACTTCCTCCTCCGATCCGACGCGGCAGAACACGCGCATCAACCTGACGAACGTCAACACGAATCGTCTGGCGATGGTGCATCTGTTCTTCGTGGCGGAAAGCTGCCTGGTGGCGGACGCCTACGTTTGCCTGACAGCGAACCAGACGACCAGCTTCCTGGCGTCGGATTTGGATCCGGGAACGACTGGGTATTTGGTGGCTGTGGCGACCGACGCCAACGGCTGCCCGACGAACTTCAACTTCCTGATCGGCGACGAATACGTGAAGTTCCAAAGCGGCCACGCGGCCAATTTGGGAGCGGAAGCGATTCCGGCGCTGGCGACGGCCTTGCCGGCCTGCGATCAAAACTCGGTGACGGCGACGCTGGCCTTCAACGGCGTGAACTACGCCCGCGTGCCGGCGGTGTTGGCGCTCGACAGCATAGCGTCGCGCGCCGACGGCAACGACACGATGCTGATCGTCAACCGGATCGGCGGCAACCTGGGTCTGGGAGCGGCGACGCTGGGTTCTATCTTCGGCATTCTGTATGACGACGCCGAAGTGAGCGTGAGCTTCTCGTTCTCCGGCAGTTGCCAATTCCGCAGCTCGATCAGCAACAACTTCCCGCGCACCACACCGCGCTTTGAAACTTTCATCCCGGCGGGTCGCACCGGCTGGCTGAAGATTTACGCGCAAGGCGGTGTCGTGGGATTGACCGGAGCGGCAATCAACTTCAACCCGAACACGTCATCATCGGCAGGAGCCTTCAACCAGGGGCATAACCTGCACGCGCTGACGCTCAACGACCAGATGACCTACGTCATTCCGGTCTTCCCGCCCAACTGCTAGTCGGGCGGCATTTTCGGCAAACGTCAAAGGGCGGAGAGATGGTCAATCTCTCCGCCCTTTGACGTTTTTGAGCCTCGCAACCGGCTGATTTTACAGTCCCACACGCCGTGCTATATTGCCGCTTCAGTAAAGAAGGACTTGAAACATGCCGCATTTATCCATCGTCATTCCGGCTTACAACGAAGAAAAACGAATCGCCAAAACGCTCGAAGGAACCTTCGATTATCTGGACGCACAGCGTTACGAGAGCGAAGTCATCGTGGTCAATGACGGTTCGACAGATCAAACCGCCGCGCGCGTCAAAATCTTCGAGCAACGCGCGGCAGGGCGTTTGAAATTACTGGAAAACCCAGGCAATCAGGGAAAAGGCTATTCAGTCCGACACGGCATGCTCGCGGCCAAAGGCGACGTCATTCTTTTTTACGATGCAGACCTGGCGACGCCAACTAGTGAAATCCCAAAGGTGTTGGAGCCGATTGTCGAAAATCATTACGATATAGTGTTCGGCTCGCGCGCGCTCAAGCAGGATTTGATCGGCGTTCACCAATCTTTTCTTCGCGAGTTGCGCGGTCGCGGTGGAAACATCGTGCTGCGATTATTGCTGGGGCTTGATTTCAAAGATACGCAATGCGGCTTCAAGGCTTTTCGCCGCGAAGCCGCGCAAGCTGTTTTCGCGGTGCAACGAATCAAAGGTTTCGGCTTCGATCCGGAAGCTCTTTACATCGGCCAAAAACAAGGCTGGCGTCTGCTGGAAACTCCCGTGCGGTGGAACCACGTCGAAGGCTCCGTCGTCACGCTCTTCGGCACGACTGTCAAAGTTCTGATGGAAGTCTCTACCATTCGCTGGAATGATTTGATAGGGAAGTACGATCCCAAATCTTCAATCTCAAATTTGAAATCGGACATTGAAAAATGAGCAGACTCAACGTCAACATTGATCACATCGCAACCATTCGC
This sequence comes from uncultured Heliomicrobium sp., assembly GCA_964603695.1. GTDB lineage: Bacteria > Acidobacteriota > Blastocatellia > RBC074 > RBC074 > RBC074. The sequence goes on along the minus strand of CAZRXE010001202.1, from coordinate 3,614 downwards.
CAGGCGCGGCGTACAAACGAACCCAATCCGGTTTCGGCAGCCGTCATCTGCGAACTGGCGGGCGCAGACGGCATCACTACGCATCTGCGCAGCGACCGTCGGCACATTCAAGATTACGATTTGATCGCACTCAAACAAGTCGTCATCACGCACCTGAACGTGGAAATGGCCGCAACAGAGGAAATGGTCGAAATCGCTTTGCGCGTCAAACCGGACGTGGTCACGCTGGTTCCCGAAACGCCGCAGGAAATCACCACCGAAGGCGGGCTGGATGTCGTCGCCAATAAAAAAGTGATCAAATCGGCGGTTTCCAAACTGAACGACGCGGGCATTTTCGTCAGTCTGTTCATTGATCCGGACATCAAGCAGATCAAAGCTTCGGCCAAAACAGGCGCGTTTCAAGTTGAGCTTTGCACGGCGCAATACGCTTATCTGAACGAGCATCCGGGCGATGCAACCGTTCGCAGAACGAAGGTGATTGAAAACGAAGTGACTCGCATCCGCGCGGCGGTCAAAGCGGCGACGCACGAAGGATTGCACATTGCCGCAGGTCACGGGCTGACATATCGCAATGTCGCCAACATCGCACGAATCGAGGAAATAGAAGAGTTCAACATCGGCCACAATATCATCGCTCGCGCGGCGCTGGTCGGACTTGACCGTGCCGTCCGCGAAATGATTGCGGCTATTGATAACGCGCGAGGAAAGTGAAACATCGCAACATTGCTCAGTCAGTCTTTTTCGTTTTCATCGCCGCACTGTTTGCGGGTGGTAGTTTGAACCTCGCGCCATCCAACGCGCAGCAACAGAAACCAACTCCCACACCGGCCAAATCCAGACCGAAGCCGCCCAAACTCACGTCGCACGTGGTGCTGATTTCCATCAGCGGCCTGCGCGCGGATCACGCCAACGATCCGGCAAACTTTCGATTGAAGATCCCGGCAATTCAAGCCTTGCGCGCCAAAGGGTCTTACGCGGTCGGAATCGAGAGCGTTTACCCTTCGCAAAACGTTCCGGCGCACGTCAGCATTGCGACCGGCGTTTTGCCTGCAGATCACGGCATCACTTCCGACTTCTCATTCAACGAACAATCCGGATTGCCCGCCGCCGCGCCACATCTTTCAGCCAGTGAAATCAAAGCGGAAACCTTGTGGGACATTGCCAAACGCGAAGGTTTGACGGCGGCGACGGTCGGCTTTCCGATGACGACGGATGCCGCTCTTAATTTCAACCTGCCTGAAATGCCCGTGAACGCGGATGCAATCGCCGACTTGATAAAGAAAGAGCGTCCGAATCTATTGTTGCTACATTTCGATTCGCTGGATGCGGCGCAGCGAAGATTCGGCCTGCTTTCCAAACAGGCTATGGCGGCGCTGGAACAGATTGACGGTTCAATCGGAAAAATCATGGCGGCGATTGCGGAAAGTAAACTCGAAAGCGAAACGGCTGTCCTTATCGTCTCAGACCGCGGTGCGAGCCAGATTGAACAAGAGTTCAGGCCGAACGTTTTGCTGGCGAAAAAGAAGCTGCTGGAAAGCGATGAGCAGGGAAACGTGAAATCATGGCGCGCCATTACGCAAAGCTTCGGCGGTTCGGCTGCGGTTTTCCTGAAGAATCCTCAAGACGAAAAGACTGCGCGCGAAGTGGAAAAGGTGTTCGCCGAAATCGAAAAAGAGCACGACAACCCGCTCTGGCGAATCACACTGCGCCGCGACGCCGCACGGCTGGGCGCGGATCCTCGCCCATTGCTTTATCTGGACGCCGCTCCGCGAATCGCGATTTCCCCCAGCACCAAAGGCTCCACGGTGGGGAAAACGGAAGAGCGCGCCGCCGCTGGTTATCTGCCTTCGCGCGCGGAAATGCGCGCGGCGTTGATTCTGACCGGGAAGGGAATCATACCGAATCAGCGAATCGAGTATGGACGCCTGATTGACATCGCGCCGACGGTGGCGCGGTTGCTGGGCTTGGAGATGAAGTCTGCTCGCGGTAGAGTGCTGACAGAGGTAATAAGGCAATGAAAAAAATCAAAGTCAACGATGTTGAACTCGCCTACCGCGATGAAGGATCAGGCAATCCGGTCGTCTTCCTGCACGCATTCCCGCTGAACCAAACCATGTGGGACAAGCAGGTCGCCGAATTTGCTTCAAGCCGGCGAGTCATCACGCTGGATTGGCGCGGCTTCGGCGAAAGCGGCCTGAATTCGACGCAATCGTCTCTTCCTGTTTTCGCGGACGACCTGGCGGAACTTCTGAATGTTCTTGGAATCGAAAAGGCGACGATCTGCGGACTTTCGATGGGCGGTTACGCGGCATTCGCCTTTTACCGGAAATTTGCCGAGCGCGTGAACGCGCTGATTTTGTGCGATACGCGCGCCACCGCCGACACCGAAGAAGCAAAGCAGGGAAGATACGAAATGGTCGAACTGGCACGCACCAAAGGCGCTTCGGCAATCGCCGAAAAGATGATTCCTAAATTGCTCGGCGCAACAACGCTGAAGAGTTTTCCAGGCGCGGCCAGTCACGTTCGTTCGATGATCGAAGCCGCCCAGCCGGAAGGCATCGCTCAATCATTGATTGGGATGGCGCGGCGAGACGATTCGACGGAGTTGCTGTCTCATATCAATTGTCCGACACTCATCATAGTCGGCGACGAAGATACGCTGACGCCGCCCGCTGACTCGGGAAAGATGGCGCAAACCATCGCTGGTTCGCGTTTGGAAGTTATTCCTGGCGCAGGGCATTTATCCAATCTGGAAAGACCGGCAATTTTCAATCAAGCGGTCGGCGATTTTTTGAATCAGGTTTAGCGAAAACAAACATGTACTGCCATCGCTGCGGAAACAACCTCCCGCCCCAAAGTCAGTTCTGCAATCGTTGCGGAAGCAAAGTGCTTGCATCAAGCGCCGCGCGCGGAGGCCGAAGCATTCCGCGTCCTGCGCGCCGCAGACTGGCCGTTGACGACGAATACGCGGGAGAGCCTTATTACGACGATGAATACGACAACGAATATGATGCGCCTGCTGACTTGATGGAAGAGCCGGAAGCAGAACTGGAAGAACCGGAAGAGGAAGAAACCATCTTTACGATTTCGCCCGCTTTTTACGGAATCGTCGCGCAGTACGTTGTCGCGATGCTGCTTTCAGTAGGAGTCACCGCTGGAATCGCCTATCTGAAATTCCCGCTCTGGATTGCGCTGGCGGTTTCAGCAGTGTTTTTCATCAGGCCGATTTACCACCACGTCAAGCACCACCAGACGGTTTACAAACTGACCACGGTCAAAGTCGAAATCAAATCCGGCCTGTTCTCCAAAACTTCGCGCAATATTCCGCTGCGCCATATTCAGGACGTGACGGTCAGCCAAACGTTCAGCGAACGCATGATTGGCGTCGGGGACGTCGTGATTGATAGTGCCGCAGTCGGCGGAAAAATTTTGATGCCGAACATCAAAGATCCGCGCAAGTACTCGGAACTGATTTTGAATCAATTGCAATACTGGAATTAACGATCCTCGGCACCTGCAAATGCTAGGATCAAATCATCAAAATGACGACCCATCGGCTAAAGCGTTATTCAAGGAGGGTTGCATTGCACAAGCTCAATTTTCTCTTTTCACTT
>CAZRXE010001201.1:0-13849 GCA_964603695.1 uncultured Heliomicrobium sp. | reverse complement strand
GTTGCCAGGCTTACTCCTAAGACATCTTTCAAGAACACCCGGCAACCTCGGCAGGTTGCCCTACCTTTTACAAGGAGGTTTATGAAAGCAGCACGCTCTCCCAGAAGTGAAAAGAAGTCGGTGAAGTTGTTGGTCGTCGCGACGGGCGAAGTGCGGGACAGTGCGATGGCGCGATTGCCGGAGCATTTGCGCGCGGGTGATTTGTTGGTGGTCAATGACGCGGCGACGCTGCCGGCTTCGCTGCACGGGCGCGACGCGCAAGACAATCCGGTGGAAATTCGCCTGGCCTCGCAACTCAATGATCGAAGCTGGCAAGCGGTGATTTTCGGCGCGGGCGATTGGCATTTGCCGACCGAACATCGCCCCACGCCGCCGCGCTTGAAACCCGGCCAAGAAATCGCCTTTGCCGATGACTTCCGCGCCGTCGTCCTCGGCGAAAGCAAGCTTTCCGGCAGACTGCTCGAACTGCAATTCAATCATTCGGGCGAAGACCTTTGGCGCGGCATCTATCGTTACGGCAAGCCCGTGCAGTATTCGTATATGACTGAAGAGCTGAATCTGTGGTCGGTGCAAAACATTTACGGCAGCCGTCCGTGGGCGGTGGAAATGCCCAGCGCCGGCCACGCGCTGGATTGGCGTTTGTTGCTGAAGCTGCGCGAAAAAGGCATACGCATCGCCACGCTGACGCACGGCGCGGGACTTTCAGCCACGGGCGATGCGGCGCTGGATCGAGCCTTGCCGCTGGCCGAACGCTATGAAATCCCCGCCGCGACAATGAACGCCGTTCGGCAAACCAAAGCCAATGGTGGACGCGTCGTTGCGGTCGGGACTTCGGTGGTGCGCGCGCTGGAAAGTTCGCTGCGGGGTTTGCGCGGCGTCACCACTTTGAAAATTGGCCCCGAACACCGGCTGCAATTCGTGAACGGATTGCTGACCGGCACGCACGACGTGACCGAAAGCCATTACCAATTGCTGCTGGCGTTTTTGCCGGCAGCCTTGCTCGGCGAAATCAGCCGGCATCTGGAAGCGCGGAACTATTTGACGCACGAATTCGGCGATGCCTGTTTGATTGTTTGAAAGATTTTGGGAGCGTGCGAGGCCGCGTGCGCTCCCAGGCACTATTGCTACTTTACCGTCAAAAGTTGTTTCTCGAATTGCGCGAAGGCTTTTTCCAAATCCCACTGCAAGCGGGCGCGAGGGCTGGCATCAAGCAGGCGCTGGCATTCGGGCGAAGGTTTGGGCGCGACAAGCGCGTTCAGGCAAACCGTTGCCGGAATGAATTTGGCGGGGTCTTTCCAATAACTCAGTCCGCCGACGAAAGAATGTTCCAGGCTGTTGCGCGCCAGGGCTTTCAATTGCGGGTACGTCAGTCCCTGATCCTGAACCGCTCTGACGTATTCGCGCGTCATTTCGGCGCGGGAAATGCCCAGATCGTCCGTGGCCAGCGCCGCCGGCACACCGTGTTTCAAATAGAGCGGCAGCGGATGCTCTTTGCCGCGCACGCCCAAAATGGCGTCGTTGCTGGTCAGGCAGACTTCGACCAGCACGCGCTTGGCGGCCATTTCTTTGAGCAGTTCGTAAGGCTTGTCTTCGTACATCACGTCCACGCCGTGGCCGATGCGTTGAGCGTGGCCCAGTTGCACGGACTCGCGAATGTGAAAGCGCAAGCCTTCGGGCGCGACCAGACCCGGCGCAAGCTCCCCGGCGTGCAGCGTGATGTTTCCTTTTTCGTAGTCTTTGATCGAGCGCAGGTAATCCAGCATTTTCATTTGCAGCGAGAAATACTTCATCGCCGAGCGCGCGTCTTCGGGCTGCACCAAGTTCAAAGCCACTATTCGCGGTTCGGCTTTCATGATTTCCATTGCGCCAACCATTTGCGCGAAGGCTTCGCGCGGCACGTTGGTGCGCCCGACTTGATAGACGTAGCGGATCGTCATACGACAGGCCGGATCGGCTTTGGCCGCGTCGGCACACATTAGCAACTCGCGTTGGCGCGCTTCCAGTTCATTCAACTGCGCTGTGGATTCCTGTACGGCGTTGTTTTGGCCGGCGGTGGCGGTTTTCAAAATTCCGCCGGCCAGCAACTCTTCGCGCTTTTTGGCCAGGAAGGCGTTCAACTCCACCGTTGTCATTGCGGCCACTTGTTCATCCGTCGGCCATTCCAGGCTGCGGCCGGCGGCTCTGGATTTGCCATTGTCTGGCGTCAGCATGATTTCCAGATAACTGACGCGCTCAGCAGCGGCGCGACGCGCGACTTCAGCGGCCATGTCGCCGAAGCGGTTGTCACCGCCCGCGCCGAATTTGGCGAAGGCATCGAAAAATTGATCGTGACCGCTCAAGCCGGAAAGTTGCGCGTTGCGCATTGACCAGGCGTCCACCATTCGTCGGTAAAGCACGCCGTCGGTCAGCGCCTGACCGGCGGGCGGGCCGGCGTTGGCTGCGCTGCAAGGCATCAGCGAGTAACTGCTGGGATTGACGCAAAGATTGGCTTTGGCGGCCCATTCGATGTAGGACTCGGCGTAGACCGAACCGCTCAAATGCAGATGCAAGTCAGCGCCTTTGGGCATTTCGCGCAGAAAGGCGTAAAGCTCCAGCGGGTTGGTTTTAACGGCATCGAGCTGGCGTGCGACTCTTTGTTCCGGCGAGGCAGCCGGTTGCGCCGCGACGAACGATGTCGCCGTCAACAGCCACGACAGCAAAAAAGCAAGCCGCGCCACAAGGCGCGAAAAGTCTTTTGGGGGTTGGTGCATTGTGATTTCTCCATTGAGTGAATTGGCGATGCGGGCCTGAAAGCGGCGCGCGCCCAGGCCATTGCAGAGCCGGGACAGGCTACGGTACATTGCGTGCGCGAGCAATCCCCCGTCTTATTGCACATTGAAACCACCTGCAACGCGCCTCCCGGCAAACTCCCACGAACATTCACTTCCTGCTTTGCGTAAAGGCGCGGGTATCTTTTGGAGGAACCCTGACGATGGCTCTTAAAACATTTTCCCGATTCATCAAAACTCCGCGACTGACTGCATTCCTGTTGTTGATGACGCTGTTGATCGGCGTCGCCCTGAACGTGAAAACGATTCGCCGCGTACAAGGACAGGCGACGGTGGCCACAGTGTCGGCGGCCAGCTTTGCTTCGACCTTGACACCGGACGGCATCGCGTCCGCCTTTGGCAGTAATTTGGCGACGCAATTTCTGGTTGCCACGTCCCAGCCGCTGCCGACCAATCTTGGCGGAACCACCGTCCGCGTGAACGGCCAACTGGCCTCGCTGTTTTTCGTCTCGCCGAATCAGGTCAATTACCTGATTCCGGCCAACACGCCCGCCGGCGCGCAACCCGTCGTCGTCACCAGCGGCAACGGCGCGGTTTCGACCGGCACGGTCAATGTCACCAACGTCGCGCCGGCCATTTTCACGGCCAACGCCAGCGGGACAGGCTTTCCGGCGGCGGTGCTGTTGCGATTGAAAAACAACGGCGTGCAAATGTTTGAATCCGTCGGGCCGCCCATCGAATTTCTGCCGAATGACAGCCGGCTCTTTCTCATACTTTACCTGTGCGGCGTTAAACGCGCCGCCGCCAATTCCGTGCAGATCAATATCAGCGGCACGCAAATCACGCCGGATTATGTCGGCGAAGCGCCGGGCTTGACCGGCCTGGATCAAATCAATCTGGAACTGCCGCGCTCTTTGTCCGGGCGCGGCCAGACTTCACTAACGGTTTCCGTCGGCGGTGCGATCAATTCCAATTCCGTTCGATTGGATTTCGGGGGAACGCCGACGCCGGCACCGCAAATCACGACATTGGGACCGACGACGGTTTTGGCGGGCGAAGAGTTGACGATCAGCGGCTCGGGCTTTTCCGCATCGGCGACTGACAATCAAGTGTTGATGATGGACGCGCAGGGTTTGGAAGTGGCGGCACTGGTGACTTCGGCGACGGCTTCACAGATTAAGGTTCGCGTGCCTTTCGGTTCGGCCACCGGGCCGATTCGAGTTCGTACGCCGCAGGGCGAATCGCAAAGCGGCAATCCATTGACGCTGCGCACTTCGGTCAGCGGCTTTGTCGAAGAATCTTTCGTTCAGCCCAACGGCCAACCGGGACGCCGTCCGATTGCCGACATCACTGTTCGCGCACAGCCGACAACGGGCGCGGCCATCGTGCAGAAAACCGGCGCGGACGGTTCTTTCGTTTTGCCGGACGTGCCGCCCAGCAATCTGCAAATCGAATTCGACACCAGCACCAGTCCCCTGCCCTACCCTCGCCAATTGGTGAAACTGCGCGTGCTGCCCAATCGCGACAATCAGTTTTCCGGGCCGATTGAATTGCAACAGGTCGCCACCACTGCGCAGAACTCTTTGCCGACCAACGCCGGCGTCAACGGCGGCGCAATTATCAACGTCAATTCGAGTGGAAACGCGACAACAACTTTCGGCTTGCCGAACGGTTGCCAGGTGGCTTCGCCGCCCACCGGCAACACCACCAACCGTTTGACCGTGGCACTGTTTGAATCCGGGCGCGCGCCCGCAGCCCTGCCGGCGGGTTATTTCAGCACGGGCATTGTGCAGGTTGCGCCTTTCGGCGCGTTGATGACGCCAGGCGGGACGTTGCGTTTGCCGAACGTGGACAACATTCCGTCCACAGTGCCGATCAAGCTGTTCCGCTACGACCAACCAGTGCAAGGCGGCGGCGACCCCGACACCATCGGCAGCTTCATCGAAATCGGAAGCGGGCAGGTGCAAAGTAATCAGATCGTCGCCAGTGAATTCACAGTCGGCGGGCGCGTCACGCAAACGACGTTTTATCTGGCCTCGCCGCTTTATCCGACAGCCAAAATCTCCGGTCGCGTCGTTACCAGCGACGGACGCGCCGCCACGCGCGCTATCGTTCAAACACGCGGCCAGCGCACTTTCACGCGCGGCGACGGCACGTTCACGCTGGAAAACATTCCGGTCATCAAAACCGGCGACACCGTCACGCTGGAAATCAGTTACCAGCGCCCGGATCGCGTGGTGGATCGAACGCAAACCGGCCCCATCGCCATCAGTGCCAATGCCAGCATCAACTACACGCCGGATTTGACGCTGGCCGGACGGCTGACGGCCAATCAACCTTTGGTCATCGCGCCGCCGCGTTTGACGGTCAATGAAAATCAAACGCTGGATTTCAGCTTCGTGGCCGCCAGCCAACCCACCACCGGTCAATCGCTGCAAGTCACCACCGCAGGCGCGGCCTTTGCCAGCGTGCTGCCGGGTAGCGGCGAACAGTACACCTTGCGGCTGTCGCCGGGCGGCAACAGCGCTGGCGAATATGCCGTCAACCTGATTGCCGTGGCCGGCAACGGCGCGCGCTATCAAACCACTGTCTACCTGCGAGTGCGGCGGCCCGAATCGAACATTCCCACGTCCAACGATCAAAGTTTGATTACCTCTGCCGGCTTCGCCCGCAATCTGACGCTGACCGGAAGCGATCCATTGAATCGAGCGTTGTTGATGCGGTTAATTTCCGCGCCTTCGGGCGGCACGATCACGGGCGATTTGCCCAACATAATCTATACGCCGCGCAGCGGATTCACGGGACTCGACAGCTTCACCTATCGCGCCATCATCAATGGCACGGCCATCACCAGCGAAGCATCGGTGGTCTATGTGATCGTCCGGTAAACTCAGTTGTCAGTTGTTGATGGTTTGACAATAAGCGCGCCGACCTCGCGTGGCGCGCTTCAACTGCTCGTTGTCAGTTGTCGGTTGTTGACGGTTTGACAATAACTCCGTTGCGGAAAGAGCCGAATTACGGAATTGAACAGATTCAGCCTTGACGAAATGATGCCACGGGCTTGTCCCGTGGAGTCTCACGCTCGTCGCTACAATAGCTGCCAACGTGAAGCTCCACGGGACAAGCCCGTGGCATCTTCAAGCGGGCTGCGGTCTTTATAGCAACGAACGTGAAGCTCCACGGGACAAGCCCGTGGCATCTGGCCAAACCTTTCCGCAACGGTTTGACAATAAGCGATTGATTGGAAAAGCCGGTCAGGCTTTGTAGAATGTGCCGGCTTTGCGGAACTGCGGCATTGCGAGCCGCAAGGATTTGGACTGCGGAATCAGCACCTACCATCAACAATGCTTCGATTACTCATTCAAAACGGAACGAATTCCGGCGCGCAATTGCAACTGGAACAAGGCTGGCTACTGCTTGGGCGCGGGGAAGAAAGTGCGCTGCGTTTCATCGAACCGAGCGTTTCCACGCGGCACGCGATCATCTCCACAGAGCGGGACGAATTTTTCGTGCTGGATCAAAACAGCCGTAACGGAACCTTTCTCAATGGAGAACGCGTGCAAACAGCGCAGCTCAAACACGGCGACGTGATCGAACTGGGCCCGTTCGGGCCTCGATTGCATGTGACGATTGGCTCCCGCGAGCCGTCTTTCGCCGCAATTTCCGATGCCGAAACCAGTCCGCAATTCATTGACACGGCGCGCTTGCGTTCGCCGCAAACGGCGCAATGGACGATTCGCGAAGCCGCGCAAACCATAGGCTTGTATAACCCCGATCACGATTCCGGCGACAGGCCGCCTTCGGCAAGCATTGCCGGACTGGCGCTGTTCTGCGGCGTGCTGGGCGTGATTTTGCTGGCGCTGACTTTTCTGAATTTCGGATTGCGGGTTTCGATCATCGCTGGCGTGACGGCCTTTGTTCCGGCGGCGATTTATCTGGGCATGTTTCTCTGGTTGGATCGGTTCGATCCCGAACCCGTGCGCAATCTGGCTTTCGCTTTTGCCTGGGGAGCGGTGGTGGCGATTTTCGTTTCCGGTCTGGTCAATGAACTTTTCAAACTGACCTTCGATAGCGAGTTATGGACGGGCATTATTTCCGCGCCGCTGATTGAAGAGGTCAGCAAAGGCGCAGGCGTCGTGTTGATCGCCCTGCTCTTTCGTCGCGACTTCGACAGCGTGGTGGATGGAATCATCTATGCCGGCGTGGTGGCGTTGGGATTCGCCACGATGGAAAACGTGGGTTATTACGGTGACAGTCTGGTCAAAGAGGGAGCTTCGGGCTTGATCGGCACGTTCATCGTGCGCGGACTGTTCGCGCCGTTTTCGCATGTGCTGTTTACCGCGATGACCGGCATCGGCGTGGGCGTGGCGCGCGAAACGCATCAGCCGCTGTTGAAACTGATTGCGCCGCTGGCCGGATATTGCGCGGCGATGTTTTTGCATTCGCTGTGGAATACGCTGGCGTCGTTCAGCGCAGGAGTTTTCTGGATGGGTTACCTGCTGCTGGAACTGCCGCTGTTTTTGGGAATGGTTTGTTTAATCGCCGTGCTGGTTCGGCGCGAAGGCAGAATCCTAAAACAAACGCTGGCCACTGAAGTCGAACAGGGATTGCTTTCCCGCGAACAACTGGAAACAGCCATTTCCGTGTTTCGCCGTAGTCGCTGGGTGCTGGCGGCATTCGGCAACCGGCAGCTTTTCGACGCGCGACGGCAATTCCTGCGTGCGGTGGCCAAACTCGGAATGTGCCAATGGCACGGTTCGCGCGCACTGGCCGCGAGCAGCAAAACCGGCAGCTTTTCCTTGATTCCCAAACTGCGCGCCGAAGTCTTCCGCCTGCGCGGCGAAATCGGCTGACGATTTTTGGCCGGCACTGAAGTCACACCAAATCAGCGCGCGGTGGATTTTTTCAGACAAAAAGTAAAGCCGCGAATGGCGACGTTCGCGGCTTTACTTGATTTGAGCTTGTTTTGAATCAACCGTCGGAAAACCTACTCGGTAGGAATCGGGCGGCGGTATTTTTTGCGATTGCGCTTGCGAGCCAGCGCCGATTTTAAGCGGCGCTTTTCTCCGGGAGGAACATAGAAGGCATGGCGTTTCACTTCGCGGATGATGTCTTCCTGCTGAACCTTGCGTTTGAAGCGGCGGAGCGCGCTTTCCAGCGTCTCGTTATCGCCGAGTTTCACTTCTGCCAAACTGTTTTCACCTGCCTTTCAATCAATGGCAATTTTGAGATTCGACCTTTGCTGCTGCGCGGCTCACGTTGAAATAGACGCCATTAGTGAGAAGTGCGGCTGTGCGAAGGAAGCGCGCAGCATAGACGCTGCCCCGCGCATCGTCAAGCGCGGCAACTTTGAAGTTCTTTCGATCAGAGGTAAAGTGTCGGCCTTCTTTCAAAATCCCTAAAGTCAGTACCAAACAAACAATGAAAGTATTCGTGATCGGTTCAGGCGGGCGCGAACACGCGCTGACGTGGGCGCTGCGGCGAAGCCCGCAAGTCACACAACTTTTTTCCGCAACCATCAACGCGGGCATTTCCCGAATGACGACGAGCGCACAAGCGGATGCTGGCGATGTTCAATCTCTCGCCGATTTCGCAGCGCGAGAAAAGATGGACTTGGTCGTCATCGGGCCGGAGCAGCCTTTGGTTAATGGCCTGGCCGATGCATTGGCGGCGCGCGGCGTGGCAGCTTTTGGGCCGATGCAGGCTGCTGCGCGATTGGAAGGCAGCAAGGTGTTTTCCAAAGAGTTCATGACGCGCCACAACGTGCCGACCGCGCGATACGTCGTGGTCGAAACCGCCGAAACTGCGTTAAAGGTCGTCAGCGATGGCTCATTCGGCTTTCCGGTTGTTATCAAAGCCGACGGTCTGGCCGCCGGCAAAGGCGTCATCATTGCCGCCGATGAAGCCGAAGCGAAGCAGGCCGTTCAGGATTTGCTGGTCGAGCGCAAGCTTGGCGAAGCAGGCGCGCGGCTGTTGATTGAAGAAGCGTTGGTTGGCCGCGAAGTGTCTTATCTGGTTTTCAGCGACGGTAAGGATTTCGCGGCAATGCCGGTGGCGCAGGATCACAAGCGCGCCTTTGATGGCGACCTCGGCCCGAACACAGGCGGAATGGGCGCGTTCTCCGCGCCCGGATTGCTGGACGCCGAACTGGAGGCGCGAATCGTGCGCGAAATCGTCGCGCCTTCGCTGGAAGGCGCGCGCGCCGACGGCTTTCCCTTTCGCGGCGTTTTGTATTGCGGCCTGATGCTGACGGCGGAGGGGCCGAAGGCGCTCGAATACAACGTGCGTTTCGGCGACCCGGAAACTCAAGCGATTTTGCGGAGACTGGACAGCGACTTCGCGGAACTAGCCGTCGCCGTGGTGCGCGGCGAATTGAGCCGGGCCAAACCCAAATGGAGCAATGACGCAACGACCTGCGTGGTACTGGCGTCGGCTGGTTATCCTGGCGGTTATCAAACCGGCAAAGTTATTCACGGACTGGACGACGCCGAGCAAGTTGAAAGCGTCGTGGTCTTTCACGCGGGTACGAAGCTCAACACTGCCGGCGAAGTTGAGACCGCCGGCGGGCGCGCGCTGGGCGTGACGGCTCGCGCGAGTGATTTGGCCACGGCCAATGCGCGCGCCTACGACGCTGTGGGCAACATTCAATTTGAAGGAATGCAATTCCGCCGAGACATCGGCGCGAAATGAAAGAAAGCCGCTTGCGGCAGCCAGTTTTAATGACGGCGGCAAGCGGCTTTGTCAGATGACGGGTGAAAACGTTTTTCGTCCGCGATTAGCTGCAACGACCGTTAAGCAAACGCCAGATGTCGGCAAGAGCCTGCATATCGTTAAAGCGGTTTTCCTTGATCGCCAGCGTGGTCTGCGTATAGAGCGTGTCAAGCAAGGAATTGGGCGCGAGCGTCACGCCGTTGCTCAGCGTGACGGGCGAGAAACTGATGCCGGAGCAACTGAGCGCGCTCCAGAAAGTGTTGAAGACGACCGGCGATCCGCCGCCCCCCGAATACGCCAGACTCAATTGCGCCGTGACGAATTCCTTGTTCAGCGACCTCATCCCTCCGGAACCGCCTTGCAGGGCGATGCGGATGGCCTCGGTGGCCTGTTGAATGCCGACAGGGTTATTGGCATTAACGCCGGAAATCAGCACGGTACCGCCGGGCAGATAGCGTATGTTGGTGACGAAGAATTGCGTCGGACGCCAGCAGATGGTGTCGCATTTGACGGTCGTGGTGCCGCATTGTTCGCCGAAATTATAGTTGGAGCACTCCACGCCCGTGACGACCTGTATGCCGGAGATCAGATCGTTGCTCACGTTACCGCTGCAATTGCCCGCCGCATCCTTGCCGTCGCCAGTGACGGAGCCGCCGCTAGGCTGAATTTCCTGCACGGAATAAGTTCCGGGCTGCGAGATGTTGAATTTGTAAAGGCCGCTGCCATCCGTCAGGGTCGTGTCAACCACTGTTCCGCCGGAATTGAGCAGTCGAATTTGAACGTTTCCGATCCCCGCTTCGCCTGAATCCTTCACGCCGTCATTGTTGCTGTCGCAATAAACATAGCCGGAAAGCCAGCTCCCCGATGTCTGGCAAGCCGCGCAGACCACGCCGCAGACTCTGCCGGTGGGATACCAGCCCAGCGTATTTCCCTGCAAGCTCAAAGCGATGCTGGTCTGGCGATCATTGGGAAGCTCCATGCGTTTGACCACTACATTTTCAATCGCGACGGTCGTCGTTCCGACATTGCCGCCGCGTTTGATTTCCACGGCAAGCTGGAAGCAGCCCATAAATGCCTGCGAAGAAGTGGAAAACATCAGCGTCAAAGGAGCCGTGCGCGTGCCGCTGGAACCGGCGGCTAGCGCGAACCGGGCAAAATGCCCTACTCCTCTTGTGGCCTGAGCATTATCCAGGAGCCTCACGTCTGAATGAAGTTGAGAGACTTCCGCGCCGCCGTTACGAATGTTGAACATGGCTATACGCTGGGCGATTGATCTATCGGCATTCAATAGATTAACCGTCACCATATCGCCATCCGTGACGCCGCTGGACGCCAGACTCATCACCATATCCCACAGGCTTTCGGTGCAGGAAACCGCTTGCAGCGTGGAGTTCGGCGTGGAGTAGGAGAATCCTTCAATCCTCGCACTTTCATTGATGGCGGACTTGCCGAAGGTCTGCTGGTTGACGGGAAAGACAAGCACGTTGTCGTTGCTGAAAGTCAGGATCATTGGATCGGGCAACGCGAAAACATCGTCCTGAGCGGGCGCGTCAAAAGTGCTTCCATGCACCAACGCCGGAATGCGAACCTGCTTCGGAGAAGGGTTGGGAAGGAAGTAACTTCCACCGCCAGCCTGCTCGCCTGAGACGATTGGAACAAGGCATGACGCGGAACCCGGGGCGACCTGCTCCTGTCCAGCCAGGTAAAGTCCTGGAGCAAGGCGGACTTTCACGCCGCCAAGCGTGACTGAAGGGCTGCCGCTAACGGAGGATTTGGAAAAATCTGTGACAAGGCCGCAGACCAACGGCACGGGGTAACCGGCGTAACTGTAACCGCCCGCAATCTGTCCGGCGTCGTTGAAACAAACGCTGTAGCAGCGGTTTTGTCCAACGCTTACGCCGTCAATGCCAGCACCTTTGGCCAGTGCATGAGTCAACCCGGCGATTCTGATGGATCCGTTGGTCGTTGTAGTGGACGGAGTGTAGGAAGACACCACGCCGCACAGGGTCGCGCCTTCTCCGGCAGCGGAAACGGCAACTGTCGGATTGACCGTCGCGCTCCTGGGGAACAGGAACAAAACTGCCAGAACTCCTCCCATCGCGAACGCGAATTTGGTGAGTGTAGTCCATATCTTCATTTTCTATTTCTCCAAAAGGAAACGTCCCCAAACCATCGGATCGGGGAACAACAATGAATTGAAATAATCTTCAAGTAGAAGACGGCGGTTAAAGACAGGGCAGCCGGCTGATGGCGTGAAGCCACGTAAATGAACGAATCGCGAATTCCCAGTGAAGCGAATCGGAGAGGGAGGAAACGATAACGAGAGGCTCTCTTCCGGTTATCGGGCCCGCCCAATCAATGCCTGTTAAAACGTGAATCCGGCGCGGCGACGAAAAAGCTCGCCGCGCCGGACTGTCAGAGTCTGCAGTTAGCAGCGTCCGTTGAGCAGCGCCAGGATGTTGGCCAAAGCCGTCATATCCTGCGTGCGGTTTTCACGGATCGCCAGTTGGGATTGCATAAACAGCGTGTCCAGCAACGAATCGCGCGAAAGCGTGACGCCGTTGCTGAGCGTGACAGGAGTAAAGGTGATGCCGGAGCAACGCAGCGGACTCCAGAAGGTGTTGAAGACAACCGGCGAGCCAGTTCCACCAGCGGACGCCAGACTCAATTGCAATGCCACGAATTGCTTATTGAGCATTTGCAACGGGCCTGTGCCGCCCTGCAAAACCTGCATAATCAATTCCTTGTTCCGCTGAATGCTGACCGGGTTATTGAAGTTCACGCCGCCAATCAGGATGGCTCCATTGGGCAGACGGTTCATGCCGTTCGTCAGGTAATACTGAATCGAACGGTAACAAACCGTGTCGCACTTGACCGGCATCGGCGGCATGGTCGGTGTTGGCGTCGGTGTTGGTGTTGGTGTTGGTGTTGGTGTCGGTGTCGGCGTCGGTGTCGGTGTCGGTGTCGGCGTCGGCGTCGGCGTCGGCGTCGGCGTCCCGGTTGGAGTTGGAGTTGGAGTCGGGGTTGGAGTCGGCGTCGGTTGCAGGAAGCAGCCGTTGCAAACCACACCGCAAGGCTGTCCTGTCGGATACAAGCCGTTTCCACTCGATTGCAATCCCTGACCTTCCTGCTCGTTGCCTTTACGGATGACGACCACGTAATCCACCACCACGCTGGTCATGCCCGCGCCGCCGGTGCGTTTGATGTCAATGCCGAGTTGCTGGCAGGTCATCAACGGAGAAGCCGGATTCATCGAGAAAATCAATGCAATGGCCGGCGTGCGCGCGCCTGTGCCGCCGGCTGGAATCATCAACGGAATGAAGTGTCCCACGCCGAAGGGGCCGTTGCCATTGACCGTGATGCTGATAAACGGACTCAGTTGATTGATGACAACGCCGCCATTTTGCACCGTGAACATGGCAATCACTTGCACGCCTGAGCCGTTAGGATTTTGCGAGAAGAAGGTAATCATGTCGCCTTCCGTCGCGCCTTTGGACGAAATTTCAAAAACAACGTCCCAGAACATTTCCGTGCAAGACACAGCCCGCACGGTCATGTTCGGATTCATTGCCATAATGCCTTGCGGGTTGGTTCCCTCAATGGCGGGGAAAAGACCGAACGTTGAAGGGTTGGCCGAAAAGGTACTGACACCGGCGGAATTCGACGACGAAACCAGGAAGCTGAAGGGACGCGGCAACAGGAAAGTATCGTCTTCGCTGCCGTTGACCAAGCCGTGGACAACCATCGGCGCGGAAAATTGCGCGCAGGCCGCATCGCCGGCAGTCAGCCCTGTCCCGGGTCCGACAAGTCCATTGCTGAGCGTCAATGGTGCCAGACAAACATTGCCGCCCACGGCCAGCGTGTTTTGTCCGGCGATGGTCGTTCCGGGAGCAATCGGCAAAGTGATTCCGCCCAGCGTAATTGAGCCTTGCATCCCGGCGGGCGCGGATTTGAAGTTCGTGACCGTGCCGCAAACTTTGGTTTCGTTGCCGGCATTCGAGCCAACCGACGTGGGCGGAACAAGTTGGCCATTCACGTCCAGAACCCCGGCCAGGCAATAACTGGCACCATTCGTCAGATTCCCGATACTGACTCCCTGCGCGATGGTGAAGCTCATGCCGCCGATGGTGAGGCCGCCAGTGGCGTTGGATGTAGCCGCTTTGTAATTGGAAACCACGCCGCAGGAAAAAACTGAAGTCGTAATGTTCACCACCGCCGCGCTCGGACTGCTCACCTGACCGCTCCCATTGAGCGCCGCCGTCAGACACATATTCGATCCGACGTTGATTAAACTTTGGCCGTTGATGGTAGTGTTGGGTGCGATTACATAGTTGGCTGAGCCGATTGAAATATTACCGGGTTGGTTAAGG
>CAZRXE010001200.1:0-2858 GCA_964603695.1 uncultured Heliomicrobium sp. | reverse complement strand
TAATTATTACTACTATGAAGAGTTGTCTACTCCGTACTATTAGGTTTCCCATTTTAACATTTTGTTCTCTGCTGAAAGTCGGTGACTGTTCCCAACCGCAAAGGGATTGTGACTGTTTGGAAACCGATGACTTTGTGTAGCCCAACCGTTCATGGCTGGGAGTGCAGATTGTCAACGCGCCAAATGGCGGTTCACAGTCCTTCAACAGCTTCAGTCGAAATTGCCGAAACCAGAGCGGACTCGGCAGGCTAGGCTGCTGCAATTTTTGCACCTCATTTTTCAAACCCTAACCTATCGTGTGCGGGAAGCCAGCTTCGGCGCAGCAGTTGCCCGTGCAAACGCCGCCGGATCCAGTTTCACAAAGCCGAACGGAGAACCTGCTGCAAAGGCTGAATACGCCGATGACCGTTTTGCCTTCCACGTTTTCGCAAACCATCCCAGAGCGATTAATCGGCGTGGATTCGGGCAAGACGGTTCGCTGCGCGCTGAAGGATGCGATTCTGGCCGGGCTGAAAAAAAATCCCGACATTGAAATCAATCGCGAAAGCGTGTGCATTCTGCTGGCGGCGCAGGGTGTATTCGACCCGCTGGAGACTTCGGTGATTTTTTATAACTCTCAGCGGACGCCGAAAGCTTTTCGTTCGCGTCGGTGCTGCATGCGCCGCACGTCAATATGCCGAGGAACAACTACGCGGCTAAGAAATGCGTTTTTCCGCCGGGCTTTCAACAACCTTTTTGACCCTGCGACAGCAAAACGAATTTTCGCAGGTGCGTGGCGTAGAGGTGCGCGCTCTGACCGATTACAACATCACCGTGGCCAACTTGCAGCGGGCGATTTCCACCACGCTGACCAGCAGCAACATTGATATCAATTTCCAATTTGTCGCTCCGGACAGTATCCGTTAATGCGCTGAGGAGGACAGACGACATGTGAGCGAGCAACCTGTCGGCGCTCGCTCATGGTCACGCACTGCAAAATTACCACTTGATCTTGGCCGGGAAGTACTCCGCAATCAATTCCTGATAAAACGGGCGTAAGGCTTCGACATCAGGAACCGTGTCGCACTTCGAGTACAAGTCGTAAGGATTGAACGCGCGCACCCAGTAAAGCAGTTCTTCATCCTGCTTGCTGAGCAAATGTTGGTACGCACCTTCGCGATGGACGGGATAACAGGAGTGATAACGCAACATCCAGAGGGCTTCCTGTGGCAGGTAATCTTTCGTCACCAGATAAAGATATTCGTCGTGTCCCCAGGAAATGTGAACGTTGTCCAGGCCGCAGCCTGCTTGATAAATGCCGTTCGGCGTTTGATAAGCGGGATTTTGAAAATCCGAGTTTTCAGCGAAAAACTCCGAGTAGACGACTTTGTCCGACGACGCGCAGCCGACCGGGAAGGTGTCGCCGACGATGGCCCATTGCGGTTCGCCGAAAAAGGTCAGCATCTTGCCCAGATCATGAATCAGTCCGGCCAGAATGAACCAGCGCGGATGGCCGTCCTGACGAATGGCTTCGGCGGCCTGCAGCGCGTGGACGATTTGCGGCAACGCCAGATCGGGATCGCTGTCGTCCACGAACTCGTTCATTTTTTCCAGCGCCTCCCAAACGCCCATTTCCATTTTGTCCAGCTTGCCGTATTCGGCTTTTTTGGTCAGGACGAAATCAAGCGTTTGGTGTTTGTGATTCAAATAATAAAGTTCTTTGACGCAGTCGCGTGCTTCGGCGGCGTAGTTGCGGAAGTTTTCAGTATTGCTGATGTTGTTCAAAAAGGATTTGTCAGCAACGGTCAAATGCGGATGAAGTGCGATAGACATATTGAGTTTCCTTTGCCTGCCGGCGGTAAGAAGTGATTAGGAGCACTATTTTTGCGAAGACGTGCGAATGATAGGCAATTTGGCCGAGGCTGAAAAGCCGTTATTCGAGGCTGAGTCGTCGCGTCAAAATAAGTTGGCTTGTTTTTGAAACACCTTCAACTCATGGGCGCGGAGAAATCAGAAGCAGCGCAGAGCTTGGACTCGCTCTCTGCGTTAGCTCTTTATTTCTCTTTGTTCTCGGCGTTTCTGCAGTGAACAGTTTCTTGATGCATAAAGCCTATACAAATTGCCTGCAATTCTCGGTTTGTATAGCGGACTGGCTGTCCGTTGATGGTTTAGGGCAGCAATCTCCTGGATTTCCTTACTTAGATTTTAGTTACAGATGTACAGCGGACTGCCAGTCCGTTGTACATCGCCAAACCGAGAATTGCTGACAAATTGCCCGGCCTTCAGATTATCTCCCGATTCAAAGAACTTCCGTATTGTCAGTTTGCCTGGAATCACGTAAAAAGGACGGCTGGTACTTCTTCCCAAACCATGAGGATTTTGTAGATGGCTATAATTTTGCAGCTCGCAGGTGAATTCCCCTCACTCATCCGCACACAAGGCAACGAATTTTTCCGGCAAAGCAAGGTCAAAATAAAAGACGGTTCTCCGTGGAACCTGGAAGCTGTAGTGCAGGACGCGCCGGAGCAAAAAGCGCGCTTGCAACGCGACGGCAACGAAATCAGTGCGCGTTGTTCCTGCTCTTATTTCGAGACGGACGGGTTTTGCAGTCATCTGTGGGCGGCGCTGCTGGCGGCGGATGCCGAAAACTATCTGCAAGGCGGTGCGGGCGGCGCGGGGCGTTTGACGCTGGTCGCAGACGATGCGGAAGAGGAAGATTACGATTACTTTAGCGAACCTGAAGACGAAGACGAGGACGAGGATTGGGAAGAGGAAGAGCCTGTTGTCAATCCATTGTTTCCAAATCCTTCCGCCGCCGCTCCTCTTCAAAAGAAACGCTCGCAGAATTGGCGCGATCAACTGGCCATGCTTAATCCGCC
>CAZRXE010001199.1:0-2145 GCA_964603695.1 uncultured Heliomicrobium sp. | reverse complement strand
ACAAGGAACCCGGCAAAGAGGAGCGGCTCGCGCGTCAGCAACGCATCCGGGACGGAACCGAAAAGCAACGCAGCCTCATCCTGGACACCCTTACCGAACTGAAGAAGCCTCACCTCGCGGTATACCTCATAATCTTTTCCGTGTGGTGGCTGATGTTTCCGATGCTCTGGGACGTGTTGCCGAAGTATGTGGAGGATTGGGTGGACACGGCGCCCATGGTGAAATTCCTTTTTGGCGCTGATGGTGCGCACAGCCGGTTTTGGAAATTTTTCCTCGGGATGGACGAGAATGGAAAAACCATCCAACCCGAAGGCATCGTCAACATCAATGCCGCGATGATCATGCTGACGTGTTTCATCTTCGCGGGGTTGAGCGCGAAGATGCGCGCCACCACGAGCATGCTGGTGGGCACTGTGCTGGTGGTGATTGCGCTGGCGTGTTTCGGAGCGACCAACGGAGTGGGCTTTGCGGTGCTGGCGATGATCATCTTCAGCGTGGGTGAAATGCTGGCGAGTCCCAAGTTCAGCGAGTTCCTTGGCAACATCGCGCCCGCGGACAAAAAGGCGATGTGGCTTGGTTTTTCACAGGCGCCGATTTTGATTGGCTGGACCATCGAAGGCAAATTGGGCCCGCAGCTTTACCATTACTTTTCATCCAAGGACGAGTTTGCGCGCCAGATGCTGGTCGAGCGTGGCATGCCGGCCGCACAGGTGACCGAGCAGGTGCTGCCGATTGGCGATGCGTTCAGCAAACTGGTTCAGTTCACCGGCGAAGATCCGCTGAAGCTGACGGATCAGCTCTACCACAGCCACCACGTCGGTTTGACGTGGTATGTGTTCGCCGTGATCGGCGTCGCCTCGGCGATAATGATCTATTTCTATGGTCAGTGGATTTTGCGTCTGGCCCGAAATGAGGGGAAAGTCACTGACTGAGGAGAGCCATCGCTTCCGCGATCGTCTCGCACGTTACGATACGAACGCTGCGCCGATAGTGGAAGGGCGAGAGGATGTTCATGCCCACGTCCTTGTGCGGATCAGGAATCACGCGCACCACCAGGGACACGCCTTTTTTATTGCAAAGATCCATCATCGCCTTGATATGCGGCACGCACGCAATGTCCATCTCCTGCAACGCGCTCATGTCGGTGAGCAGCCGGAAGCCTGCCTCGAGCCTGGCCAGCGCACACGAAAGACTGGTGGCGTAGTTTTGCGTGTCCGCAGGACCAATCTTGCCGCTGTAACGGACGTGCAGCAGGTTCTTACTTTTGGTTGCTTTGGCGTGGAACATGAATGTGTATTTATGCTTCTTCGAAAGTGTAACCCAACTGTCTCACTTTGAGGCGAATTGTTTTCCCATGTCCGTTCAAAGAGGTGGTTCAGACCCGAAATCGCGTGGATTTTGCACATTTTGCGGTTCCAAAGCCAATTTTTGATGAGCCAAAGGGCTTTCTATGGCGCGAAAGCACGTGGGGGCATGACGGTTGCTCCCGTGCCGTGGCATGGCGCAAAGAAACAACCTCAGGGTTGCTTTGTGTGCCTGCGCGGCGATTGGTCTCACCTGCGCGGGTGGGAAGGCGCACGCCGACGATGCCACCGATACCCAGAAACAATTGCACGAATTGCAGCAGCAGAACCAGGCTTTGCAGGAGCAGATGCGCAAGCAGCAGGTGCTCATCGAATCCCTGACCAAAAAGATGGACGAGATCCAGAGTACCAATGCGCCGCGCGCGTACGAAGCGGACCATATCAAGAACCAGATGCCGCCTGATCTTGCCGACACCAAATCGCACAGCACTCCTGACTGGGGCAAAGTCCGGATCGGAGGCGAAGGCGCGGTGGGCTTTTTCTCAACCCAGTCAGAAGGCCAGTATCCCAACTCGCCGTTTCGGGTGGATGAGATGCGGCTCTTTGTCGAGTCGGAGGTCTATAAGCAGGTTTATTTCTTTGGCGAAATCAACATGGCAACCCCCGAAGCTTCAGGATTCAACGCGCAGTTGGGCGAGTGTTATCTGGACTTTGAAGGTGTATCGCGACTGTGGGATGGCGCCGAGTCGCTTTTAAACCTCCGTGTTGGGCAAATGTACATTCCGTTTGGCGAGGAGTATTTGCGGCGATATGCGATTGATAACCCGTTTATCTCGCGGTC
>CAZRXE010001198.1:0-1520 GCA_964603695.1 uncultured Heliomicrobium sp. | reverse complement strand
GAGTGTCGTCAACGCTAAGAGCGTAAATACTTGCAACCGGATTGAGCGGCAACCGTATTCATTAACTCCCACACGAATCATCTTGAACCAATGAAGAGCAACTTATGAACACCAAGCTCCTATCGTTTTCTTTCTTTGCCTGCCTGCTGTTGGCGACGGTGCCAGCTCTTGGACAAGCCAAATATAAAGCCAGTGGCAGCGATTGGACGGAAGGTCGCGGCCCGAACCGCGATGGCACGTCCGCCGAAAAGGGCCTGCCGGAAAAATGGTCAATTACCGGAGAAAATCTGCTGTGGAAAGCGCCCTACGGCGGACGCTCTGCACCGATTGTCCTGGGCAATCGTCTGATCCTCTTTAATTCCGCCGGTGCGGGCGAAACCTTTCAGGAACGCGTGATGGCCTTCGACGCTGACACGGGCAAGGTTGCCTGGGAATACAAATACAACGTGTACTCTTCGGACGTACCGCCACGGCGCGTCGCGTGGTCATCCCCATCGGGCGATCCAGAAACCGGCAACATTTACACACTCGGTGCTGCTGCGCATCTGACGGCATTGTCGTATGACGGCAAACTGCTGTGGGAACGCTCGCTCACCGATGAGTTCGGGGCGTGGACGACACACGGCGGACGTACGGCTTCACCGATTATCGAAGGCCATCTCGTCATCGTCAGCACCGTCACCGATGGCTTTGGCGACAATGCCGCGCGCAAGCATCGCTACTACGCGTTCGATAAACGCACAGGCGAAAGCGTGTGGATCAGCGCGCCGGGCGGACGCCCCTTTGATACGACCTATTCGACACCTGTGGTCACCACCGTTGATGGCCAACGCGTGTTGATCGCAGGCGGGGGCGATGGCGGCGTGCATGCGATGAAAGTTAACACGGGCGAAGTCGTGTGGAGCTACATTATGAGCAAGCGCGGCGTCAATCCGGGCGTCATCGTGAAAGACGGCATCGCGTATGTTTCGCATCAGGAAGAAAACCTCGACACGAATGAAATGGGACACCTCGCCGCGATTAACGTTGCCTCGAAAGGCACGGTTACCAAAGCGCAGACGAAATTCGCCATCAATAATTTTCAGCTTGGCCCTTCGTCGCCGGTGATTGATGGCAACGTGTATTACCAGGTGGATGCTGGCTCAAACCTCTTTGCCTTCGACACGAACACCGGCAAGAAACTGTGGGAGCAAAACCTCGGCACGATTCAGAAAGCCTCGCCCGTGTTTGCGGATGGCAAAATTTATGTCGGTTCGGAGAATGGCAAGTTCTATATCATCAAACCGAACGCGACAGGGGCGCAGATTTTGGATGCGGATGAACTGGAACCCGGCGCGAAAATGTCTGAAGCTACGGCCAGTGAAGTCGGTGACGACATCATTGCCTCGAATGAACAGATTATCGCCTCAGTAGCGGTGTCGCGCGGGCGTGTTTATTTGGTTTCTACCAAGCACGTCTATTGCATCGGCAAAAAAGCGAAGGCCAAAGAATTGCCGCTGGCGAAATACGTCAACGAGAAC
>CAZRXE010001197.1:0-3972 GCA_964603695.1 uncultured Heliomicrobium sp. | reverse complement strand
GGCTTCCAATACACCAAGCTGCGCATTTTGAACAAAGCACAGGTTTATGCCGGAGGCGTTATCTCCTGGTTCGATTTCTGGAATTTGCGAAACCCGGACAACTCCGCCGCTTTCACCGTGCTGCCGGCCAAACATTTTCGCGGCGTGGGCGGCAATCCGCCGGCTTATTTGCTCAACGCGCTGTGGCCGGGCGGAGACAACGTGACCAAGTGGACGCTGAACAATCCCATCGGTTTCTGGACGGGCGGCGCAGCCACTCTGACGCGGAATTCCATCAATTGCCGCGCCTATTCTTTGCCCCCGGACGCTCAACAGCCGGGAACTGCCGCGCGCATCGAAACCAACGATACGCGCTTGTTGCAAGTGGTCTTTCAAAACGCCGGCGGCGCGCAGCGATTGTGGGCCTGCCACACAACGCGAATTTCCTGGCCGGGCGATTCGGAAGCCCGCTCCGCCGTGCAGTGGTACGAAATTGACGTTCCCACCAACGCGGTTGTGCAACAAAACGCCTACGGCCAAACCGGCAAGTACTATTTCTTCCCGACGTTGCACACAGACCTTTCGCGCAATCTGCACTTGCTGACCGGACGCTCCGGCTCAACGGAGTTCGCTCAATTGCGGCAAACCGGACGGCGGGTAACGGACCCGGCCAATACGCTGCAAGCCAGCGCGCTGGTGGTGGCCGGATTGGGCGCTTACACCGGTGGCCGTTGGGGCGATTATTTCGGAAGCTGCCGCGACGCCGCCGATCCGCAAACCGTTTGGGCTTACGGCGAATATGCCGGAACCGGCAACACCTGGCGTACACGTGTTTGCGCAACGCGGTTTTAAGCCAAAACAAACAAGGGACAGGCCACGGCCTGTCCCACACTTTCCAGGGAGAAAATTATGTATACCTTGATTCGCACAATGACGTTTCGCTCGCTGTTGACGCAACATCTGCCCGCTGCCGGACTGTCCGTCCTGCTGGCTGAGGTGTTCTACAAATTCCACAGTTTCACGTTGGAAACCGGAGCCTTTCTCGGCACGTGGTTCGTGCTGGATTACCTGCTTCAGACCGTTCGCCGAACGGAGCCGCAAACACAGGAATCGGCCACAAACTGAAATCAAAGTTCCAAGCTGTTGTCATGCCTCGGCCATACTTCCTCGGCAAGTGTTGACTACCAATCCACACCTGCTCTGAAAAAGCAGCCAAGTTGAAAAGGCCGGCCCTAAATAAAGGCCGGCCTCTTTTTACAGCTTTCCGACTGATGCTCACTGCGACGGACGTTGTGGATTTGCCCAGTGACCGCCGTCATCCGCGCCGCTGACCACCACACCTTTTCCATTCCAACTCATATAAGCCCGCACGTCCGACGTGCAGTACCGCAGCGTCAATCCGCAGCGTCTCCGATTCGATTGATTGGCTTCCGAACCGTGCAGCAGCAGGTCGCTGTGCAAGGAGGCTTCTCCGGCTTTCAAGACATTGTCGAAGGGCGAACCGAAGCGTTCGACTTCGCTGACGGTTTGATTGAGCACGTTGTGTTCGTCGGTTTCGCTCAGATGCCAGGTCAAATGGCCGTACAGGTGCGAACCGGGCAGAAAGCACACGCAGGCGTTTTCCGTGTCGGCGTCGTCAATCGCCAGCCAGAGCGTGACGGCTTTGGACGGCGTCAGCGGCCAGTAACTGGCGTCCTGATGCCAACTGACGCGCTTGCCGTCGCCGGGCAGTTTGCAAAAGTAATGCGATCCCCAGCCGATGACGTTTTCGCCGAGCAGGTCTTTGACAACGGCCACAATGCGTGGGTGCGTCAGCAGGTCGTAAACCGCGCCGTATTTCAAATGCGCTGTGCTGATCGAATAACTATCGCCGCCCGCCGCCGTCACCTGTTTGAGCAGGTCGTCAAAATAACGCCGATGAACAGCCATTTCGGCGTCGTCAAAAATCCTGATCGGACTGATGAAGCCGTCGCGGTTGAAGGTTTCAATCTGCCGGCGTGAAAGCACGCGCGGTGTTTCCACACCGGCGGGGTGAAACTTGAGGTCGCGCGGAATCTGATCGAGCGTCTGGTAATCGGGGATGGTTTGGAACTGCATCGGTTCGGATTACTTTTGGGTTTTGGCCGCATCGTGCGGAGCCGCTTTGTAATGTTCGCGCAGCAAATCCGCGCCGAAATCGCCGTTGAAATCGCGCCAGACCGAATGGATGTGGTTGCCGTTGTTTTGCGTGTTGTCGTATTCCACCAGGAAGGTCGGCCCTTGCAGCCGGTAATAATGCAGGTCGCCGCGATTGACGCCGCCCGCCCAGGCGAAATGAATCTTGTCCAGTCCGGCGGCTTTCAATTTGGCGCGGCGTTCAGCGGCGATTTCATCAAGCATCCGGTTCAGGTAAACGTCCAGTAATTGCGAGAACAATTCTTTTTGCTGTTTGCTGAGTTGTGAGTAAGCAAGGCCTTCAGGTTTGAGCGGATCAATTTTCAGATTGTTGACCGTCAGAATGTCGCCGGGCGCTTTGGCGTCGTAAATGGCAATGGCTTTTTGTTTATCGTCCAGGGCTTGCACAAGCGCGCGGCCTTTGTCTTCTTCGTCGGCCAGCACGCGCAAGCCTTTGCGTTCGCCTTGCCGAACTTCAGCCGGGTTGGTTCCCATAAAGGCGGGCGAATTGGAAATCAGTTCGCCATTGACGACGGTGAAATTCAGCGACAGGTGGTGGCCTTCAAAACTCCAGGCCCAACGGTCGCGCGCGCCGGGCGTGCCGTAAATCGAAACGTGATACAGCTCGTGATCGCGCGGCCAGGTGCGGTTCGGCCCTTCCAATTCTTTCAAGACCGGTTCCAGACTGATGATGCTAGTTGCCTTTTGATAGCCGGCGGCGCTCAAACCGGCTTTCAGAAAGTCCAGGGCCAGCTTGCGCTGCTGTTCGTTCATTTCTTTCAGCGGCAAGCCTTTGCGCTGATTGCGCGGGACGAAAAACCATTCCTGACGTTCCTTGCCGTCGAATTGGTAAGCGGCTTTGGTTTTTTGTTCGGCGTTAAGCGAGGCCAGGAATTTTGTGGCGCTTTCGGTCATGGCGGCGGCGGCGCGCATTTTGGCCAGCGAATTGGTCAGCGAATAGGCCATCATCAATAAGACGACGGTGCCGGACAGCGCGAAAGCGGCAAGCTTCAGCAGTTTCATGACGGTTCTCCTGAAAAATTCGGTTCGGAAATTTTTGATGAATATAAGTCGAGCGGGAATTCGTTCAACAGCGCGTGAAATGTAGCCTTATTGGTCTAACCAGTCAATGAAACCGTCCGACCAGACTTTCTCTTTTTACTTTGACAGCGATGTCTCTATTCTAAACTCAGCCGGCATGGTGAGAAATGCCTCAAATCCATTGCCAAGTTTGAAGTGGCTGGCGTACTTTCCGCGCGCCAACATTTTCAGCAGTTTTTAGCCGATAGATCGAAAAGAGAAAACACACAGGTACTTGGCGTTGATTCAGCCTGAGACGTGTTGTTGTGACGGACGGTGCGGGCTTGATGTCACAAGGTTGGCAAACCCGTTTCGGTTTCTTTCAAGCCAAAGCCATTGGTTTAGTAAACACTCGGTTCCTCTCAGCGGGGTGTTATGGATTTATTCAAAAGGGCAGTTGATCTGCTCGCTAACCTGATTTACGAATTCTTTCGATTGATTTTTTGGATTCTGGATCAGTTGCTTCTGAACTGGAAAGCGCTTGAGAATCCCTTTGTCAAACTTGGAAGCCTGTTTGTTATGGTTCTAGTTCTGGTCATTCTTTACCAACAGTATGTGATCAAACGTTACCGCAGGATTTTTCATAACCTGGATGTCGTCTGCCCATTTTGCGGGAAAGTGGCTGTTCCGATACACGGAACCGTCAACCGGTATCGTTGCGTGGATGGTCATCAATTCAACGGCAGTTTGCATCGTCATTAAATCGCGGTGTTTTCCAATTCCTCGGCAATCAGCCTGCCAAGTTCGCGCACGGCATTG
>CAZRXE010001196.1:0-6777 GCA_964603695.1 uncultured Heliomicrobium sp. | reverse complement strand
CCCATGCCGGACAAATTGAAAAATCCAAGCTGATTCCAAAATTGAAGCTTTGAGTCACAATCCGCTTTCTGACCGTGAGCATAAACCCTGCGCTAACCAACGACAGGAGTAACCAAATCAATGAATCGAAAACTAACTCTGCTGTTTTCAGCTTTAACTTTGGGTTTGTTTGCGTTTGTAGCTTTCAAACCTGTTACCAGCGATGCTGCGCCGAATACCAACTGGACGGGTTGGCGCGGTTCGGAAGGCACAGGCATTTCCGCTGAAACCAACCTGCCGACCGAATGGAGTCCTGAGAAAAACATCAAATGGAAATCGGCTTTGCCCGGACGCGGGCATTCGTCGCCAATTGTCTGGGGCAATCAAATCTTCCTGACCACAGACATCGAAGGCGAAGTCGTTCCCGGCGCAAAAGCCGTCAAGCACATCATTGAAGGACAGGAATATGTTCATCCCGATTCCGTCGCGGCGGATCGCAACCACACTTTCAAAGTGCTGAGCGTTGACCGCAATACAGGAAAAATCCTGTGGGAACAAACTGCCTACACCGGCTCGGTCTATGACGGTCGCCATCGCAAAGGCAGTTTCGCCGCGCCGACGATGGTCACGGACGGTCAGCACGTCTATGCCTGGTTCGGCGGCGAAGGTGATGGGCTGTACTGTTACGATTTCAAGGGCAAGCTGATCTGGAAAACGCCCATCGCCAAAATCGCCAGCGTCGGCATGGGGCCGAGTACTTCGCCCGTGTTGGCTGATGACGTGGTGGTGCTGCAATGCGACGAAGACGAGGGCAAAAAATCCTTCATCGCCGGCGTGGATAAAAAGACCGGCAAGGAATTGTGGCGCACTCCGCGCCCTGTGCAGGCGGGCTGGTCAACCCCGCTGGTGGTCAAATCCGCCAAAGGAACCGAAGTCGTCGCCAGTGGATTTGAATGGATCATTTCCTACGAACCAAAAACCGGCAAAGAGTTGTGGAAGATGAAAAGCTTTCAGAGTAATGCACTGCCCACGCCGTTGGTCGGTTTTGGGATGGTTTATGCGTATTCAGGTTACCCGACGAAAAAAACGCTGGCCATTAAGCTGGGCGGTTCAGGCGATATTACGGAGACAGGTCTGGCCTGGAGTTATGACAAAGGTACTGCCTACATTCCGTCTTCGATTTTGTACGGAGATAATATTTACCTGATGACCGACCGTGGCATTCTGACCTGCCTGGACGCCAAAACCGGAAAGATGCTTTACGAAGGCGGGCGCATTCCCGTGCCGGCGACGTTTACAGCTTCGCCCGTGGCTTTCGACGGCAAGATTCTGCTGACCAGCGAAGACGGCGACACTTACGTCGTCAAAGCCGGATCGAAACATGAAATCGTGGCCACAAACTCCGTGGGCGAACCGGTTTATGCTTCGCCGGCGATTTCCGACGGCATGATCTTCATTCGCGGCGAAAAAAATCTTTATTGCATCAGTAACAAAAAGTAACAGGAGGCAACGATGGCTAACAAAAAACCGCTCTTCGTATTTGTTTTGTTACTCGGATTGCTGGGAGTGGCGTTCGCGTTCCAGAAACCGAACTTCAGCGGCAGGTGGGAACTGGACAGATACAGAAGTTTCAGCAATCCGGCGGGACTGGAGCAATCGGCGACCATCACGCACACCGGCGACCAGATCAAGTTCGACACCAAAGTGAAAACCACGCGCGGCGGCGAACAAATGGTAGTTGAAACTTACACGCTGGACGGCAAAGAAGCGGAGTTCAAACCCGCACAGCCGCCCAACGCCACAGGCAAACGCACAGCTTCGTGGTTGCCCAATGGGCGCGGCGTCTTAATCAAGGACGAAATCACTGTGGACGGTAAAGTCGTCGCCACCACCACGCGGAAATGGACGCTGGCCGGCGACGGCAAGTCTCTTATCGTGGATTATTTCTCCGACAACGCGAATGGCTCATTCGAGTCCAAACGTATTTTCAATAAAATCGAGTAATGCGCCGCAAAACCTTGAATCCGGACGGGGCAGTGAGTAGCATCACTGCCCCAAACCTTTTTTGGGTTCGAATTCAATCGGTGACCATCGTTATGAAACAAAAGTTACTGACCTGTTTCTTCCTCGCAGTGTTTTGTCTGGCCGGCAGTTTGTATTGCCCGGCGCAAACCGCAAACTGGCCACAATTTCGCGGACCGAACGGCAGCGGCATTTCCACGGAAAAGAATCTGCCCACGGAATGGAGCGCCGCTAAAAACATTCAATGGAAAACGCCGCTGCCTGGACGCGGGCATTCCTCGCCGGTGGTTTGGGGCGACAAAATCTTTCTCACCACGGACATCGAAGGCGATGTCATTCCCGGCGCGAAAGCCGTCGAACACGTCCGCAGCGGCAAGGTCTGGGTTCACCCGGATGCTACTTCGGGTGACCGCAAACATACCTTGAAGGTACTTTGCCTGGATCGAAACAGTGGCAAGTTACTCTGGGAAAAAATAGCTTACGAGGGATCGGTTCTTGACGATCGTCACCGGAAAAACACCTACGCTTCAGGAACGCCGGTCACGGACGGCAAATATGTTTACGCATTCTTTGAAGCTGAAGGGCTGTACTGTTACGACTACAACGGCAAACTGGTCTGGAAAATCAACGTCGGCAAAGTCAGCAAAGTTGGCATGGGGCCTGGGACTTCGCCGGTGCTATACAAGAATCTGGTCATCCTGCAATGTGACATTGAAGATGGCGGCAAGGATTTGTCCTTCATTTCCGCTGTGGACAAACGCACCGGCAAAGAAGTCTGGCGCATTAAACGCGATCATCGGAAAACACACGCCACGCCGCTGATCGTCCGCGCCGGCAACCGCGACGAACTCATCACCAACGGTTGGGAAACAGTTGTCGCTTACGATCCGGCGACGGGCAAAGAGTTATGGAGTTGCGAAGGCGTTAAAGGTTGGGGCATTCCCAGCCCGGTAGCGAATAACGAAATGGTATTTCTGGCTGCAGGCTATCCGAACAAACGTGCGATGGGAATCAAATTCGGCGGTTCGGGTAATTTAACAGGTACTCAAAGTCTGGTGTGGAGCTACGACAAAGGTACAGCTTATGTAGCTTCGCCGATTTTATATGGCGAGTATTTGTACCTCATCAGCGACAAAGGTATTTTAACCTGCATCGAAGCCAAGACCGGCAAGATCACTTACGAAGGCGGAAGAGTTCCCATTCCGGCCAGTTTCAGCGCATCGCCTGTGGCTTTTGACGGCAAACTGTTTTTGACCAGCGAAGACGGCGACACCTTCGTCATCAAAGCCGGCCCGATGCACGAAGTTCTCGGCACAAATTCGCTGGATGAACCTGTGCTGGCTTCGCCCGCTATTGCTGCCGGCAAAATCTTCATTCGCGGCGAAAAACATCTGTATTGCATCGGCAAGTGAATGGCTTACTCAAGCCAGTACTGCTTCCAGCACGTGGCCGTGAACATCCGTTAGTCGCCGGTTCGTGCCGTTGTGGTAATAGGTCAGGCGTTCGTGGTTCAGCCCCAGCAAGTGCAGCACGGTTGCGTAAAAGTCATAAACCGTCGCCACGTTTTCCACGGCGCGGCGACCGAACTCATCCGTCGCGCCGTAACTCAGCCCGCCTTTGACACCTGCGCCCATCATCCACAGCGTGAATCCGTCGGGGTTGTGATCGCGTCCGGCGGAACCTTCCTGATGCGTGGGCATACGGCCAAATTCCGTCGTCCATAACACCAACACATCTTTCAGCATTCCGCGCTGTTTCAAATCGGTCAGCAAGGCGGCGGTCGGCTGGTCGAAGATCGGGCAATGGCGTTCGTAATCGGTTTTCAGCGTGCGATGCGCGTCCCAATTGAGCAGGCCGTCAATGGCGCTGGCGCGCGAAGCGCAGTAGAGGCTGACGTAGCGCACGCCGCGTTCGAGCAATCGGCGCGAGAGCAAACAGTTTCGGGCGTATGCGGCTTTCAGCGGGTTGGCGTCGTCCGTCGCATAAAGTTTGTGAACGTGTTGCGGTTCTTTCGACAGTTCGGTGACTTCCGGCGCGGCCAGTTGCATGCGCGCGGCCAGTTCGTAAGCCGACATTCGCGCGCGCAATTCGCTTTCGCCGGGATGCTGCGCGGCGTGGTTGGAATTCAGTGTTTTCAAAAAGTCGCGCGTGGCGATTTCTTCTTCGGCGGAAACTTCAGCAGGGCGATTTAGATTTCTGAGCGGTTGATGCGCGGCCAGCATCACGGCTTGATGTTGCGCGGGCAAAAATCCGTTTGACCAATTGGCTTTGCCGTTGGGCGGTTCGCCGCGCACATCGGTCATCGCTACAAAGGTCGGCAGGTTGTCGTTCAAACTGCCAAGCGCGTAACTCGCCCAGGCTCCGGCAGAGGGAAAACCTTCGCGCACAAAGCCCGTGTTCATAAACACCGTCGCCGGGCCATGAGTGTTGCTGCGCGAAGTCATTGAATGAATGAAGGCAATGTCATCCGCGTGTTTGGCCACTTTGGGCAACAGCGTCGTCAGCATCTTGCCGCTTTGTCCGGCGGGCGCGAACGGCCAGGGCGATTTCATCAGCGGGCCGTTTTTGCCTTGAAAGGTGACTTCTTTTTCTGCGCCAGGCAGTGAGGTGTCGTGAAATTTTTCGAGCGCGGGTTTGTAATCCCACAAATCAATGTGCGAAGCCGCGCCCGGACAGAAAATGTGCAACACCTGTTTGGCGCGGGGCACGTGATGCTGGATGCGTTGCGCCAAGGCGTCACGGCTGAGCAGATCCGTCAGCGCCACGCCCGCAATGCCCGTGGCGGCGTGTTCCAGAAACAGGCGACGAGTCAGAGCGATGGAGTTGGTTTGATTCATGGCTCACATTTCAGTTCGGCAATATAGCGGTTTTTGTACATTCAGAGGTGGGACAGGTTCAGAACCTGTCCCACCAAAGATAGATTTTTCAATTCAGATAAATCAATTCGTTGGCGTTCAACATCGCGCGGCAGAAAGCGCGCCAACCGTGCGAGGCAATCAGTTTCAATGCGGCTTGCTGTTCTTCAACAGCGGGTTGCCGTTGAAAGGCCAGCGCAAACACACGGCGGACATGCGCGGCTTGATCGGTTGGCGCTTCACGTTTGGCGCGTTCGGCCAGCGCATCGCTCATATCCAGCGTGAAGCGATGATTCAGCAACGTCAGCGCCTGCAAGGGCGAAGTCGTGCTGATGCGGCTGGGCGCAGCTCCGGCATTGTCAGGCAAATCAAAATCCGTCAGCCCGTCCAGCAGCGAAGCGCGCGCGTTTTGGTGATAAACCGCGCGGCGATAAGTTTCCGCGCCGTGCTGATCCAGCGGCCAATAAGTGGCGACGTTGTCCTGCAAGTAGCGATACAGCCGAAAACCCGGCCCGCCCATTTTCAAATCCAGCTTGCCCGCGACGGTCAGAATCGAATCGCGGATTTCCTCGGCGCTCAAACGGCGGGCAGGGAAGCGCCACAGCAAGCGCGCGCCGGCGTCCACGCGGGCGGCGTCTTCGCGCGAAGCGCTGCTTTGCCGGTAAGTTTGCGACAACAGAATTTCGCGGTGCAGCGGTTTCAAACGCCAGCCGTGTTGTTGCAAGCGTCGCGCGAGCCAGTCCAGCAATTCGGGGTGCGAAGGTTTTCCGCCCAGATAACCGAAATCGCTGGGCGTATCCACCAGCCCAGTGCCGAAGTGGTAATGCCAGACGCGATTGGCTGCCACGCGCGCCGTCAAAGGGTTTTCATCGCCGGCGATCCAGTTGGCCAGCGACAAACGGCGTTCGGTGTCCGGCGCATCGGCGTTTAGCGCGTAAGCTTTCGTCACTTGATCCAGCACGGCCAGACTGGCCGGAACCACGTCGGCTCCGCGTCGTTGTGGGTCGCCGCCTTTATGAACGTAGGTGGTTTCTTTCGGCTGATTGAATTTGCCCGCCCACACCAACGGCAGCGACGGAATGGTGCTGAGTTGTTGATTCAACAGCGCCAATTCTCTGTTCAGCGATTCCAGGCTTTGCTTTTCTGTTTCGCTGGTGACTTCGGACGAAAAGCGCGCGATGGTGTGAGCGTCGTTGAAAGGTTTGCGGTCGCGCGAATCGGCGACGAGTTGCCATTGTTTGCCGTCGTTGGAAACCAACACTTGATACTCGCTGACGAACGGCCCCAGCCCCGCGCCGGGATTGTCCGGCGACGCGGTACGGTCTTGCGAAAAGACTATGCGCTGGATGATTTCGGCGCGCGGAAAAGTCAGCGTCAATTCCGGCGGATTGCCGACAAACCAGCGTTCGCCGAACTTGCCGTCATTGACCAGTTCCACTCCGTAAGTCCCGGCTCCGGCGTCTTCAGCGCGCGCCGAACTTGTGCCCTCGGCTTTGGTTCCGTGACTGGCCAGCGCAATGTTTTGAGTTGCCGTCCAGGCTTCAAATTCGTCAATGCGCGCGTTCCTGCCGGATTGCGGACGGTCTGAAGTTCCCAGCACTTTGAACTTCAAATAACGCGCGCTGACCGGCACAAAGCGATGTTCGTTGAAATGCCGTGTGACCGCGGGTAGCGGATAGGCCGAGTGTTCGGCTGCGCGTTGCAGGGCGCGGGCGGCGATTGATTTTTCCAAAGCGTCTTTTTCGCGCGTCAATTCGGCGCGGCGTTTTTCCAAAGGCCCGGCTTTTTCGGCAAAGGCTTTTCGCTGTTCGTCAGTGGCCAGCACTCGTTCGCCGTGGGTGACGCCTTCAAACGCGGCGCGCAAACGGTAATAGTCCTCGGTCGGAATCGGATCGAATTTGTGGTTGTGGCACCGCGCACA
>CAZRXE010001195.1:0-4018 GCA_964603695.1 uncultured Heliomicrobium sp. | reverse complement strand
GATCGGAATTGCCAGCTTCGACATGAGTATTTCCTTCATGTGTCAGTTTTTCTTGCGCACCGGCGCGGTTGGACGCTTGGGGGCGGTTTGCTTGCTCTGCCGGGCGCGCATGGCGGCAATGACTTGATTGGAAACATTGTGATTCCGCAGCTCGACCAGGCCGTCCACGCTCAGATTGAACTGCACCGTTGCTTCATCGTTGATGGCGGCGATGATGTTGGCGTCGTCCAATCCCTTGGCCGCCAGTTCAATCACTTTCTGGTTGGTCATGGTGGGGGCGCTTTTTGACGGAACGGACTGCCGTTGCGGAACCGGTGCCTTGAGCGCTTTTGAATCCTCGTCTGACGACGGCCCCACGGATTTTGACGCTGCTTTGGAAGCGTAAGCAGCTTGCTGACTGGCCAGTTTTTTGTATTGCGCCAGCGATTCCTGCAAGCGTTTGAGCGGCGAGGGAAAGTATTTTTCATCCGGCTTCAGTTCGAGCGCCTTGTTGTAATTGATGCCGGCTTCCTCAAACAACTTGATGGAGTTTTCGATCTTTTCCGCCTCGTAAGCCAGAGCCTCGTTGGCCACGCCCAGACCGAACTGCCGGTAAGCCTCGTCCGAAGGCCTGGGCAGCGTCCCCAATTTATCAATGCCTTCGTGCATCTTTCCCCACAACCCGGCTTGTCCGAGTTTGCTGAAGTTTTCGACCTTGCCGCGCGGCAGGTAAACCGTCAGGGATTCAGTCGTCGGCGTCAGGCGTTTGACCAATTGATCCACGGCCTGATTGATGAGCATTTCGCGAACTTCGTGGCCGGAAGGCGAACCCTGTCCTTCCAGGTATTCTTGACTGAAAGGCGTCTGGACGTTTTGCGCGTCGAGCGTTTGCCGGCTTCTGGCGTCCCGCGCGTGGTAGCTGATGTTGACGCCGCCTTTGACGATTCGGTAGCGGTGCGTGACGGCCACCATGCCGTAAACATCCTTGGTTTCGTATTTCTTCTTTTTCTCGTTCCAATCCTGGCGCGTGCCGGTTTTCTGCATCTCTTTAGTCGTGCGCTGTTCCCAGCGGCTGTCGTCGGCGTCCAGACGCGTAATGTCGCAAACGACTATGGTTTCCGGTCGCGACTCCTCGGATTTCAACCGCGAGTCCTGTGCAAACAGCCCGCTTTCCAGCCGGGCACGAAGCAAACCGGCATACTGATGACTGGCGGGCTTGATCTCCAATTTGACCGCCGTCCCAATGACGAAGTATTCGGGCGGGTGTTTGCGTTTGAGCTTGGCTTCCAGCTTTCTGCCCAGCACGTCGTTAAACTGGCCGAAGACGGCAATGGCGCAACAAAGTAATGCGGCCACGGCACGGGCCAATGACGGATTCAACTTGGACTTCATAACGATGGATTCCTTTCGCTGATGGGTGGGTGGCTTGTTTCTTCAAATGTAAACCACGACGCGCCCACGCAAATTGCCTTTGTGTTCGGTCGAACCATTGATGTAAACCTCGCCTTCGCCCGGGTCGGCGTCGAAGTGGGCTTCGCCGTTTTCGTCCGTGTATTCGGTGCTGGTGACGCCGCGCAACTAACTGGAAAAACCTATGGCGACGCACTCGCATTTGGCGGGTTTGCCGGATCTGCTGTGAACGACTTTGATCTTAATCATGGAAACCTCCTCGGTGTGCCTCCTCGGTGTGCCTCCTCGGTGTGATTGATGACCGAAAGACTTGCCTGCGGAATCTTGACCGGCGCAGAGAA
The DNA here is from genome assembly GCA_964603695.1 of uncultured Heliomicrobium sp. Classification (GTDB taxonomy): domain Bacteria; phylum Acidobacteriota; class Blastocatellia; order RBC074; family RBC074; genus RBC074. The sequence continues at coordinate 2,288 of CAZRXE010001195.1, read as the reverse complement.
GTTCAGATAAGGTGCAATTTCCCAATTGCCCTACACGAATTCCCAAACAGCAGCGTGATCGGACGAATTAAAAATAAGAGTGCGGGAGTTGCTGCCCGCCGCTCAAAACCTCCGGCGGGCCTTCCTGCGCTCGGTTTTACGGCCCTCCGGTGAGATTCACTTCAACTTCCCTGCATCTGGTGCGCTCGCAGCCTAAAAGTGATCCGCCCTGCGAGCCAGTAAAAAAGCAGTAAAAACCAATAAAATTTGGCCAAAATCCGGCCAAAAGGAGGCCACAGCCCATGCAAAAGCCATTGCGAAAACAAGATTGTCGAATTTTCGAGTTTGCGGATTTCCGCGTGGAGATGGCGGAGCGTGTCTTGAAACGTCAGGGGCAGTCCGTTTCGTTGCGCCCGAAGTTGTTCGACCTGCTCGTCTTTTTACTGGAACATCGCGGCGTGATTTTGGAAAAGGACGAAATCACCAGCGCAGTCTGGGGCGAGCTGAGCCAGGGTTCCGCCGATCACCCTTTCGCCAATCTGACCGTCAACATTTCCAATTTGCGCTGCGCGCTAGGCGATGATTCGGAACGTCCGATGTTCATTGAAACGGTTCCTTATCGCGGCTATCGCTTCATCGCGCTGGTGCGTGTGGAGGAAGCGACGCAGGCCAAACCCGTCGAAATGCGGTTGGCGGCAATGAACACGGCTTCGGGCGGTGGGCATCAGGTGTTTTCTTCCGTGGCGGAAGCGGCGGCTGGAAAAGCACCTGTCGCCCGGCTGGAAGCCGTCTCCGAGTCGCAAGCCAGTCCGGCGGCGGAAATCGAATTGCCCGCGCGTTCAAATCCAAACAGCGGAGCGCCGCAGGTAATCGAAAGGGCAATGCCATGGCGGTCTTTGCGCTGGAAGCTGATTGCCGTCTCCGCCGTGCTGGCGGTGGCGGTCTGGTTGGTGTGGGCGATGGCGGTGCAAAGAAACAGCCATGCGGCCAGGAAAGATTCCCTGGACGGCAGCGCACGTCCGCCGGCTGTTGCCGAAAACAACGCCGCCGCGCTGCCGCGAATTGACGCCATCGAACCCGCATCGCCCACAGCCTGGATCGGCGACAAAGTAATCAAAGTTCGCGGCGTCGGATTTCAGCCCGGCTTAAGCGTAATGATGGTGTTTCCCGGTAACGGCAGCGCCATGCTGAGTGGAACGCAGTTACTGGATGTGCGGCCTGACGAATTCACAATGCTCGTGGATTTCAACAACAACTCCGGCGAATACCGGATACGGATTCATTCGCCGGAAGAGCAGCATTCCGACTGGTTCGTATTCGACGTTTCACCCATCGGCCTGCTGCCCCAAATCACGGACATCAAACAAATCGGCCTTATTGAAGGTCTACCCGCCAAAGCGCGTATTGACATCATCGGCAGCAATTTTCTTCAGCACGCCCACGCAGTGCTGTTCTATCCCGACGGCCAAACGGAGTATTTGACCAATTCCAGAGTGACAAGCGAATTGTTTCAAACTGCGTTCGATCCGCGAGGGATGACAGGCCCCTTCAAACTGCAAATTCAAAACGCGGGGAAAGGCTCCAATCTCGTCAGTTTTTCTCTCTCCAAATCGTAACCGGATAACTTGTTTGCAGGCGGCAGATGGAAAGCATTGCCAAGCCTTCCCAGCCCGTAATCGCTGGGGTATTTTCACCGCGCCGTTTTCGATCTGAAGACAGTTACAACACCACAATCACCGCGTTTTGTCGGAGGCAGCAGCAATGGCAGTTGAATGGGTCGTTTTATGGGGAGCAGGAAAGGCATTGGGCAAGCTGGCCAAACCCGTGTTGGAAAGCCTGGCCAAAGACATTGCCAAAGATCAGGGCAAAAGCCTTCTGGCTATTGCGAAAAAGCGCGCCGCCAAACTGATTCCGCACGATGACTTCCTGAAGCTGTACGGCAAGGCGATCAAGGAATTAATCGAAGTCATCGAAGAAGAGTTGCGTAACGCGGGCGTCGCCGCCGACAAAGTTGACGCCTGGGCGGAAGACCTCAAGCAGTTCGTCCGCACCGAAAGCATCCGCGAAGCCTTGCCCGACGCCTTTGCCAACAGCGCGGGCAGCGTCGAAACATACGAATTGAAACGCGGCTGGCCAGCCGATGTGCCGCTGCCGCCGGATTTCGATTGGGATTACGTCGCCAAAACCTTCAACCGCAAATTGCGCAAGCTGCGCGAAGAGGACGCCGACTTTCGCGCTGTGCTGCAAGCCCAGGCCGCGCGAGAAACCGCCGCCAACACCAAACAGGCCCTGGGCGTGCAGCCGGATTT
>CAZRXE010001194.1:0-3800 GCA_964603695.1 uncultured Heliomicrobium sp. | reverse complement strand
CGCCGGAATGGAAGACGTGCCGCAACAGGCGATTTCGATGAGCATCAAACAGATTCTGAAAGCGCGAGAAATCATCTGCATCGTCCCCGACGCGCGCAAAGCCGAAGCCGTTCGCAATTGTTTTGAGCTGGAAATTTCGCCGCTCTATCCGGCTTCGATTCTGCGCACGTACGCCAACACAACGGTGTATTTGGATCAACCAAGCTCTTCGCTGCTCAAGGCGGAAACCATCACCCGGTAAGACTTCATGAAAATCTTCACGCGCATATTTCTCGCTCTCGCGTTCGCTGCTGTTTTGATGCTGAACAACCCTGGCTGGCCGGCGGCGCAGGAATCCGTCATTAAAATCGGCATCATCGGCACAGACACCTCACACGTTCCGGCTTTCACCAAACTGCTCAACGATCCGAAAGAGCCGGGCCATATTCCCGGCGCGCGCGTCGTGGCCGCGTTCAAAGGCGGCAGTGCGGATGTCGAATCCAGCTACAAGCGCGTGGACAATTACGCCAATGAAATCCGCGAAAAATACGGTGTGGAAATCGTTGGCTCCATCGAAGAGTTATTGACCAAAGTGGACGCCGTCTTGTTGGAAAGCGTGGATGGCCGCCCACATCTGGCGCAGGCGCGCCCGGTTTTCAAAGCCAAAAAGCGCGTCTTCATTGATAAACCCTTTGCGGCGAGTTACGCCGACGCGCGCGAAATCGTCCGGCTTTCGCGCGAAAGCGGCACTCCGTTTTTCAGTTCGTCCAGCTTGCGTTACGCTGCAGATGTCGTGGCGTTGAAAAACAAACCTGAACTTGGCGGCATTCTGGGCGCGTTGGCATTCAGCCCCTCGCCAACCGAACCGCATCACCCGGACTTGTTCTGGTACGGCATTCACGGCGTCGAAACGCTTTACACGCTGATGGGCGCTGGTTGCGAATCGGTCACGCGCACAAACACAGCCGGCGCTGATGTTGTCACTGGCAAATGGAAAGACGGCCGCCTCGGCACGTTTCGCGGCATTCGCGAAGGCAAACAGGATTACGGCGCGGTCGTTTTCGGCGCGAAAGCCAACGCCGCCACCACGCCGCCGATGAAAGTGGATTACCGCAATCTGCTGGTCGAAATCATGAAATTCTTTCAAACCGGCGTCGCTCCGATTCCGCCGGAAGAAACGCTGGAACTGATGGCTTTTATGGAAGCCGCCGATTTGAGCAAGGCTCGTGGCGGCGCGCCGGTTACGCTGAAAGAGATTACCGACAAGAAGTGAAAGGAACACTATGCAAAAACGCTCAAGTAAATTTTCTGTCGCTCACCAAATTGCCTTGCTGGTTGTGACGGCACTGACATTGTTGGCTGTGTCGCAATTCCAATCTTTAGCTAAGCAGAAAAATCAAAAAAGCAAAGATATGTCCGAAGTCAAAATCATGACGCTTGACCCCGGCCACTTTCACGCCGGACTGGTGCAGAAGGAAATGTATCCCGGCGTTTCGCCGCGCGTGGATGTTTACGCGCCGCTCGGCTTTGATTTGTACGAACACCTGAAACGCATTGCCGGATTCAACAATCGCAAAGCCGATCCCACGCGCTGGGAAATGGAAATTCACGCCGGCGGCGATCCGTTGCAGCGAATGTTGGCCGAACGACCAGGCAACGTGGTGACGATGGCTGGACGCAATCAAGGCAAGATTGACCGCATCAAGGCGTCGGTCGAAGGCGGACTGAATGTGTTGGTGGACAAACCCTGGATCATCAATGCGGCGGATTTCCCGAAGCTGGAAGCCACCTTCAAAGCCGCCGAAGCCAAAAAGCTGATCGCCTACGACATCATGACCGAGCGGTCGGAAATCACGACCATCCTGCAAAAAGAGTTGATCCACGCGCCGGAAGTCTTCGGGCAAATTCAAAAGGGTTCGGAAAGCGACCCGGCGGTTTACATCGAAAGCATTCATCACATTTTGAAAGTCGTAGCCGGCGCGCCGAACATTCGCCCGGCGTGGTTCTTTGATGTCAAACAGCAGGGCGAAGGCGTGGCCGATGTCGGCACGCATCTGGTTGATCTGGTGCAATGGATGCTCTTCCCCGAACAGGTGATTGATTACAAGAAGGACATCAACGTGCTTTCCGGCAAACGCTGGCCGACGGTAATGACGCTGCCGGAATTTTCGCGCGTGACGAACGAAAAAGCCTTTCCTGATTACCTTTCCGCCAATGTCAAAGACGGCAAACTGGATTATTACTGCAACGGCGCGATGACTTACGCACTGCGCGGCGTTCACGCGAAACTCGACGTGATCTGGAATTACGAAGCTCCGGCGGCCCCTTCTGGTGGGGGCGACACGCACGTCGCGATTTTCAAAGGCACTAAATCCGCGCTCGAAATCCGTCAAGGCAAGGAAGAAAACTGGAAACCGGAGGTTTACGTCGTGCCGAACGATGCCGGCAGCAAGGCTGAAATTCTGGCCGCGCTGAAAAAGAAAGTAGCGGCTTTGCAATCAAAATACGCAGGTGTCGGCGTGGAAGAGCGCGGCAACAAACTCTGGGTGACGATCCCGGACAAATTTCGCGACGGCCACGAAGCTCACTTTGCCGAAGTGATGCGTCGCTTACTGGGTTATTTGCGCGACCCGAAGACGCTGCCCGCCTGGGAAGATGCGAATATGCTGGCGAAGTACTACACGACAACGAAAGGCCTGGAAATGGGCTATCGCGCGACAACCGCCTCAAGGTAATTTTTGAAAGGAAATCATGTCGAACAATTTTCTTCCGTTGACAGAATCACTTTACGCTTACGTTTTAGAAAACTCCCTGCGCGAACCCGACGTGCTGCGGCGGCTGCGCGAAGAAACGCAGGCGACCAATCCGCAGGCGATCATGTCCATTTCGCCTGTGCAGGGGCAGTTCATGATGCTGCTGTTGAAATTGATCGGTGCGGTGAAGACGCTGGAAGTGGGAGTGTTCACCGGCTACAGCTCGCTTTGCACTGCGCTCAGCCTGCCTGAACACGGCCACGTTTACGCTTGCGATGTCAGCGAAGAATGGACGGCCGTGGCGCGGCGTTATTGGGCGGAAGCGGGCGTGGCCGACAAAATCACGTTGAAGCTGGCACCCGCCGTTGAAACGCTCGACGGTTTGCTGGTGGATGGGCATGCCGGAACTTTCGATTTCGCTTTCATTGACGCAGACAAATCGAATTACGACGCCTACTACGAACGCGCGCTGAAGCTGGTGCGCAAAGGCGGCTTACTGGTTTTCGACAACATGCTCTGGTACGGCAAAGTCGCCGACGCCGGCGTGACGGACGCAGACACTGTGGCTTTGCGGGCGCTCAATGCGAAGCTGCACACGGACGACCGCGTGTTTACCAGTTTAATCGGCGTCGGCGACGGCATGAACCTGGCAATCAAACAAGGCGACTGACGGAGGGAAGCCGATGTCGGAGGCCGCGAACCGCTCCACGCCTATGCAAACCGTTCAATGCCGGAACTGTTTGGAAATTATCAATGCCGCGCTGACCAATTGTCACTACTGCGGCGCGCTGGTTGAACCGGACGCCACGCCAACCGAACCCACACTTGCGCAGGCCGCCGGCGACGCGCGCATTTTGAAATTGCTGGCGCGCGCGGAACTCGTGCTATTCGTGCTGAGTTTTTTTCCCTATCTTTCCTTCGCGTTTTTCGGATTCCTGATTTTGCTGGTCGGCGTTCCGGCGTTGTGCCTGCGCTGGTGGATCAAGTATCGCCCGCTTCGCGGCGCGGGCAGAGACTACGAAACGGCCCAAAGCGATGTGATTGCCGCAGCTTGGCTGTGGAGCGGCA
>CAZRXE010001193.1:0-9293 GCA_964603695.1 uncultured Heliomicrobium sp. | reverse complement strand
TACCTGCGCCCCGAAACCGCGCAAGGCATCTTCGTCAATTTTAACAACGTGCAACAGGCCATGCGCCGCAAACTGCCGTTCGGCATTGCGCAAATCGGCAAAGCCTTCCGCAACGAAATCACGCCCGGCAATTTCACCTTTCGCACGCGCGAATTCGAGCAGATGGAAATCGAATATTTCTGCAAGCCGCCGCAATTCTTGCAACCGGGCGAAAAGAACGATCTGGAATTGCACGCCGAATGGGTCGAACAGCGTTTCAACTGGTACGTCAAACTCGGACTTGATCCGGCCAAGTTGATCAAGCGCGAACAAACCAAAGAAGAGCTGGCGCATTACGCCAAAGCCACCGTTGACATCGAATACAAATTCCCCGGCTCGCTCGGCTTCAGCGAACTGGAAGGCATCGCCAACCGCCAGGATTACGACCTGTCCGCACACAGCCGCGACATTCCCGAAGCCGATTTGCAACGGCTGAAACTGACAACCAACACCGACAGCACAGGCAAGCTGGATTATTTCGACGATCAATACGTTGATCCGACGACGGGCAAAAAAGGTGCGCGCTACATCCCTTACGTCATTGAACCTTCGGCGGGCGCAACACGCGCGACGCTGGCGTTCTTGTGCGAAGCTTACAACGAAGAACTTGTCAGCGAACCCAAAACCGAAGAACTGACGCCGCTGCGCGACGCCATCGCCGCCGCTGTCAAAAGCCTCGGCAAGAAAATCGCCGAAGCTGAAAAAGCCGCCACCAAAGGTGAACCGGTTGCGCCAAGCGCCGAACAGTTGAAAGCAATTCAAACGGCGCTGGAAACCGCCGACGCCGGTTTGCCGAAAACCCTGCTCGAGGTGGAAGACGCCTGCAATCTGCCGGCCGGCGACAAAGTCGAACTGCTGAAAAAAGTCCGCCAGGTAGCGGCCAAACTTTGCGACGATTACACGCGCGTCGTGCTCAAGCTGCACCCGCAGCTTGCGCCAATCAAAGTCGCCATCTTCCCGCTGAAAAAGAATGAACCGCGCATTGTCGAAGTCGCCAAAAAGATCAAACGCGATTTGCAGCCGTTGATGCGCGCCGTTTATGACGATACGGCGGCCATCGGCAAACTCTATCGCCGCCAGGACGAAATCGGCACGCCGTTTTGCATCACCGTGGATTACGACACTCTGGGCGAAGGCAAAGACCCGGCAGCAGCACAAACCGTTACCGTCCGCGACCGCGACTCGATGCAGCAAGTGCGTGTGGCAATTTCCGAACTCGAAACCTATTTGTTGAGCAAGCTCAGATAAAACGATTGCGGATTGCAGATTGCAGATTCCGGTTTTCAGCCGACTCTTCAATCTTAAGAATCCGCAATCCGCAATCCGCAATCCGCAATCCGCAATCCGCAATCAAATGAATCTCCTCCAAGCAATCATTCTCGGCATTATTCAAGGGTTGACTGAGTTCATTCCGATCAGCAGCAGCGGCCATTTAATCATCGCCGAAAAGTTGATGGGGCTGGAAAACACCATGACGCCGCAACAAATCACGGCGTTCGTGGCCGTGATGCAACTCGGTACGCTGGCCGCCGTCATCCTTTATTTCCTGAGCGACATCCTCAGCATCAGCATCGGCTGGTTGCAGGGCAATCTGCTCTGGCTACAGGGACAACGCGGCAATCGCGGTTACACCGCGCGCAAAGCGGCGCGGCTGGGCTGGCTAATTATTATCGGGACGATTCCAATCGGCGTGGCCGGATTGCTGCTGAAAAAAGTCATTGAGGGAAATCTGACCAAGAGTCTGTTTGTCATCGGCACGAGCATGGTGGTTTGGGCTTTGATCTTGTGGCTGGCCGAACAAGTCGGCAATCGCCGCCGCGAAATGGAACACGCCGGAATGCGTGAAGCATTGATTGTCGGCTTTGCGCAGGTGTTCGCGTTGATTCCCGGTTCGTCGCGTTCCGGCACGACCATCGCCGGTGCGCTCTTCTCCGGCATGACGCGCGAAGCCGCCGCGCGTTTTTCCTTCCTGCTTTCGATTCCGGCGGTCGCCGCCAGCGGCGTTCTGGAAATGCGCGAAGCTCTGCAGATTCTGCAAGGCCAAGCCTATTTGATGAATTTGCTGATCGCGACATTGGTTTCAGCCGTCGTCGGTTACGCCAGCATAGCCTTTTTGATTAGCTATCTGCGCAGACATTCGACGTATGCTTTCATTACCTACCGCCTGATTGCCGGATTGATTCTGCTGGCGTTGGCCGCCAAAGGTTTCTAACAAGTAGAGCCGGTTTTCCAACCGGCTCGGAATTTCAGCAAAAGTTTTCAGCAAAAGAAATCGTGAGCCGGTTGGAAAACCGGCTCTACTTTTTTCGGAAGGAGTAAAGCTTTGCAGGGCGATGCGCGCCGTCGCTCCGTGTTTCGTCCAATTCTTGAATCCGGCCTTGCGCCAAAACCTTTTTGCGGAAGTTTCTTTTGTCCACAGGCTTTTGCAGGATTATTTCGTAAACGCGCTGAAGCTCCGAAAGCGTGAATCTTTTCGGCAGCAGTTCGTAACCCACCGTTGTCCATTCGATCTTGTTGCGTAGCCGCCAAACTGCGTAATCCAAAATTTTTTTGTGATCGAAAGCCAGCTTTGATTTTAGTTTGGAATTGAAGACCGAATGCCATTGCGCGTCCGCAGCGTCCGAAGCGGCGTGAAGTTTCTGGCTTTCGGCATCGGTCAATGCGAAGTAGGCCACGCTGATCGTGCGTCCGCGCGGATCGCGATTCGGTTCGCCGAAGGTGTAAAGCTGTTCCAGGTAAACGTTCGTGACGCCGGCTTCTTCTTGCAATTCGCGCGCGGCGGCTTTTTCCAGCGATTCGTCAATCTCCACGAAACCGCCCGGCAAGGCCCAGCAATCCTTGAAAGGTTCGGCGGCGCGGCGAATCAGCAACACTTTCAAGTCATTCTCAGCAATCGTAAAAATCACCAGATCAACCGTCACCGCCGGTCGGGGGTATTTGTAGGTATAACTCATTCGGACGGGGTGTCTCCCTTTAAGTTTTTCAGTACCTCATCTGTCGTCGTGAACTCGATTCCGGCGGCGCGCATTTCGGCAAGAGTTTGCGCGGTGGTATCCGCCGCCACGCCGCGAATGGCGTCTTCGACGACCAGCACCAGCGCGCCCGCTTCGGCCAAGCCCAGCGCGCAGGCGCGCACACAATAATCCGTCGCCACGCCAAACACCACGCAGGTTTCACCTTTGAACACGCCCTGCCGTCGCAATCCGTCGAGCCAGGCGTTGGAAAACAAATCGAAGACTTTCTTTTTGACGACGTAATGTTCGCCCGCCGTCAGTTGCGCTTGAGCATCGGCCACGGCGCTGACGGCGATTTCTTTGCGCGGCAGTTCCGGCAACGCGGCAAAGACGCGCTCCGCGCCGGGCGTGCCGTCCAGGCAATGCGGCGGAAAGATTTCAAATTCCGCATCGCCCGCTTCGTGCGCGCAGCGCGAAGAAATTGTCGTAATTCCCAGCCGTCCCGCCGCGCGCAGCAATCGTTCCAGATTCGGTTTGATCGCTTCGGCCTCCGGCACGGCCAACGCGCCATCCGCGTCCATAAAATCCCGCTGCGTGTCCACATCGAAAAAAATCATGCTCACTTCTCCTTACTGCTTGTCATTGAATTGTTTGAAAACCTCATAATCGCGTTGACTGAACAGCACAAACACAACCAAATCAATCGAACTTGCCGAATTCTCCGCCGCATAATCGCGCGCCGCTCCGATCATCACTTCGGCGCATTCATCCACCGGAAAGCCCGCCACGCCCGTGGCCAACGCGGGGAACGCGATGGAACGCAGCGTCAATTCTTCGGCGCGCAGCAAACTGTTGCGCGTGGCATTGCCGATGATTTCGGCGCTCGAATCGGTTCCGGGCTTTTTCGGAACCAACCGGTCTTCGGCGCGATAACCCATCGCCGCCGCGTGAATGACGAACTTGTTTGGCAACGTCCCTGCCGTCGTCACCGCCGCTTCGCCCAAGCAAATCGGCGCTTGGCGTTGGCCTTCCGCGTCAATGATGTCCCCGCCTTTGCGACGAATCGCGCCCGCCACGCCCGATCCCAACACCAAATCCGTGTTTGCCGCATTGACGATGGCGTCCACATCCGGCTGTTCGGTGATGTCGCCTTGTCGAATTTCAATTTTCATCCAGCCTCCTCGCTCAGCTTTGTTCAAGCTGTTTCATCAATTGCATCCGCTGTTCAAACAAATGGTCGCTGAAACGCACCGGATAAGTGTCGGCGTCGCGGATGGTTTTGTACCTCGGCGGCAAGGCCGCCAGTTGTTGTTTCGCGTGTTGTTGAATTTCGCTCAACGTCGGCGACGTTTCCAGTAATTGGCCGTCGCGCATCACCAAGTTCAACTGCGATTCGCCGCGTTGTTCGGTTTCCGTCGCCATGGCGATGATGTCGCCGGCGAATTTTCCTTCAGTGTCGCGGCTGCGCCAGACTTGCTTGCGGTAAGGATAAGTCGCTTTCTCGCGACTCAACTTCATCTTCGGTTCGATGCGGTCGGCGAATTCGACTTCGACCAGTTTGTAAACGCCGCCCAGCGCCGGGGCGTCGCGCGAAGTCGAAAGCTCCGTTCCAACACCGAACAAATCCACTGGCGCTTCGGCGGCCAGCAAATCGGCGATTTTGAATTCGTCCAGATCGTTACTGGCCAGAATGCGCGTTTCGGTCATACCGGCTTCGTCCAAAATGGCGCGGACTTGTTTGGCCAGCGCACCTATGTCGCCGCTGTCCAGCCGCACGCCGCGCAATTGCAGGCCGAATTCCGTTGCCAGCCGCGCCGCTTGCAGCGTGTCGTAGGTGTCCAGCAGCAGCGTCGTGCTTTCCGGGAAAACCTGATGATAGGCGCGAAAAGCGTCCATCTCTTTTTCAAACGCCAGCGTCCACGAATGCCCCGCCGTGCCGTAAACCGGAATGTTGAACAAATAACCGGCTTCGACATTCGACGTGCCGATGCAGCCGCCGATGAAGCTGGCGCGTGCCGCGTAAATGCCCGCGCCCATGCCGTGTGCCCGCCGCGCGCCGAATTCGATCACGCCGCGTCCCTGAGCAGCTTCGACCACGCGCGCGGCTTTGCTGGCAATCATTGTCTGAAAGTTTATGGTGGAAAGCAGGAAGGTTTCGACAATCTGCGCCTCGATCAACGGCGCGGTCACGCGCAACAGCGGCTCGCCCGGAAAAGCAATCGTGCCTTCAGGCATGGCCCAAACCTCGCCCGTGAAACGGAAATCGCGCAAGTAATCGAAAAACTCCGGCGCAACGTGCGCAAACACGGGCAGCCGGCGCAGATAATCAATTTCGTCCGCGTTGAAACTGAGCGTGGACAAGTAACTCAGTGCCTGTTCCAATCCGGCGGCCACCAAAAACGAACGGTTTTCCGGCAATCGCCGAACGAACATTTCAAAGCTCGCCCGTTCGTGCCGCCCGTTCGCGTGATAGCCCGCCGCCATCGTCAGTTGATACAAATCAGTCGCCAACCCGGACAGACGTGGCGCGGTATGGGTCATCTTCATCGGTTCCAAATTGTGCATGCTTGCTCTCGCCTCACTTAGTGTAGAAAGTACACGAAGATTACGCGGCAGTCGGAGAATCTGTCAAACGGATTTTCGGCAAGGCGGAAAATCACGGCTTGCGACGATGTGCGACGACTCATACAATCCCCGGCGTCATCGCGAACGCGGGAAATCCGACAACATCAACCAAACTCACTTCCACAGGACTTCTGACTATGAATCGAACTGCCAAACGCTCTTTGCTCGTTCTTGCCTTGATCACCGCTGCAATGTTCCTGGCCGTCAATCAATGGAAACCACAAGCCGCTCCGGTTGTTTCCGACGCCTATGACTCGCCGGCCAATACGGCCAAACGCACGCAGGCTACGCCGACCTTCAACAAAGAAGTAGTTCGTATTCTTCAGAAAAGTTGCCAGACCTGCCATCACCCCGGCGACATTGCGCCGTTTTCGATGATGACTTATCAGGAAACGCGCCCCTGGGCCAAAGCCATTCGCGAAGCCGTCATCGTCCGCCGTATGCCGCCCTGGAAACCCGCGCCCAGTTGCGGTGACTTCCGCGATGTGCGCTCGCTGACGCAGGACGAAATCAACACCTTGACGGCCTGGGCGGACGGCGGCGCGCCCGAAGGCAATTCGGCGGATTTGCCCGCCGCGATGGAATTCCCGGACGGCTGGCCCCTGGGTGCGCCGGATTTCATCGCCACGCCGGACGAGGATTTCACCCCGCCGCAAGGCCGCGACACCTATCGCTGTTTCAGCGTTCCCGTGTCGTCCTTGCGCGGCGACCGCTACGTGCAAGGAATTGACGTGCGTCCCGGCAATCGCAAAGTCGTGCATCACGTCATCGCCTATCCTGATCCGGGCGGAAAATCCATCGCCCTGGACGCCAAAGAACCCGGCCCCGGCTACACCTGTTTCGGCGGCCCTGGCTTCGACATTTCCACCAGCGTCAACGATGTGATTGCCGGCAGATCGTTTATGTTGGGCGGCTGGGCACCCGGCGCGCGCGGTTATTTCGCTCCCGAAGGTTCCGGCATGAAAATGCCCGGCACCGCCAACGACCGCGTCGTTCTGCAAGTGCATTACCATCCCACGAACGAACCGGAAACCGACCGCACCTCCGTCGGCTTTTATTTCGCCAAAGTGCCCGTGCAGAAAAACCTGCTGCTGTTACCGCTGGTCAACACCAGCTTCACCATTCCTGCGGGAGCCAAAGCGCATCAGGTGACGCAAAATTTCGACGTGCCCGCATTGATGGCCGGCAAGATCGTCGGCGTCACGCCGCATATGCATTTGCTCGGCAAACAAATCAAAGTTGAAATCACGCGTCCGAACGAACCCACGCAATGTCTGGTCAATATTCCAAGCTGGGATTTCAACTGGCAGGGCGCTTACCTGTATCAAGCACCAATCACCGCGCCGGGTGGTTCGCGCGTCCGGCTGACCTGCACGTTTGATAATTCCGCAGACAATCCGTTGAACCCGAATTCGCCGCCGAAGCCAGTCCGCTGGGGCGAGGAAACCACGGACGAAATGGCGCTGGCCTTCATCGCCTTTACGCTCGACCTGTTTTCGATCACGCCTTCAACGCCGCAATTGACCGATGTCGCTGTGGACGCCAACGGCACGCTGACGGTCAGCGGTTCCGGCTTTCAGGGCGCTGCCGACATTGAAATCAATGGGCACAGTTTGCGCGACAGTAAAGACGATCCTGCCACGCTTTCGACCAAGCTGACTTCCGCCGAATTATGGAAGGTTTACGCAGCGCCCGGCCAACCCGTAAACGTCACCGTTCTCAATCCGGACGGCGTACGCAGCGCAGCCAGATCGTTCATTCGCAGCGGCAGCGCCACAGCCATAACAGCCGTTTCAGCCGCCAGCTTCAACGGCGAAATTCTAGCGCCCGAAGCCATCGCCGCCGCCTTCGGCGCCAACCTGTCAAACGCCACTATGACCGCGAATTCAACGCCCCTGCCGACAGAACTGGCCGGCACTAAAGTCCGCGTCAACGGTTTGCTCGCGCCGTTGTTTTTCGTCGCGCCCTCGCAAATCAACTTCCTGGTTCCTGCCGGAGTGCAAACCGGCAGCGCCGTGATTGAAATCACGTCAGCCGCCGGAGCCGTCGCTCGCGGCACAATCAACATCGCCACCACCGCGCCAAGCCTGTTTACCTCGAATGCTTCCGGCCAGGGCGCACCCGCCGCCATCGCCACCAAAGACGGCGTGAATTTCCAATCCGTAGGCAACGCCGACGGTTCCGCCAACCCAATTGACGCGGGCGATTACCTGGTCTTGTTCGGCACAGGCTTGCGCAACGCCGCGCCCGTCACCGTCAAAATCACCATCGGCGGACGCGAAGTCTCCGTGCAATACATCGGTGCGCAAGGCGGCTTTGCCGGACTCGACCAGATCAACACGCAAATTCCAACAGGCGTTTCCGGCTTGGTGGACGTGGTGATTTCGATCAACGGCAAAGCAGCGAACGTGGTGAAAGTGAGAGTCAGGTAAGATCAAAATCAACTTGAAGAAAAGAGAATTAATTTTATGGCAACCCCGCAACTGGAACCTAGCGTCGCCGCACTGGAAGCGTAGATGACGCAAGTTAAGCAGCAGTTGGAGAAGCCACCTAACTCGCATGGAAACTGGCTTAACGACATTTTCGGGTCTTTCGACAACGATCCGATCTAAGAGGAGGCAATGCGACCAGGACGGGAATACCGCGAATCGCTGCGCCCCAAACTTCGAAAGAAACCTGCGCGCAAGACAGAAAACACATCAGTAAACAAGCGAAAGCGTTGCGGATTCTGATCATCGTGAACACCAAAATTATGATCGTGAACACCAAAATTATGATCGTGAACACCTCTTCGCTGCCTTTGCCTGGCTGGCGTTTGTCTTTTTACTTCTTCACTTCGGAGCGGGTCAAGTTTGCGCTTCGTTTGCGCAGCGATTCCCCTTTCAGTTCCAGCCGGTGAGCGCTGCTCGTCAAACGATCCAGCAGTGCGTCGGCGACGGTTGGGTCGTTGAGGTATTCATGCCAGGTACTGATCGGAAGCTGGCTCGTGATCAGCGTCGAGCGCAACCCGTGCCGGTCTTCAATTAGTTCCAGCAGATCGTGCCGCTCTTGTTGCGGCAGCGGCTTGAGGCCGAAATCGTCCAGGATCAGCAGGTCGGTTCGCGCCAGCAGGGCCAGTTTCCTTGGATAACTGCCGTCGCCGCGGGCGATGCGCAGGCTGTCGAGCAAACGTGGCGTTCGTTCATAGCGCACGCTTAGACCCTGGCGGCAGGCTTGATAGCCGAAGGCGCAGGCCAGCCAGCTTTTGCCCGTGCCGGTCGGTCCGGTGATGTGCAGATTGTGGTGCGCCCGAATCCAATCGCAGGTGATTAGGCTCGCCACCAGGCTGCGGTCGAATCCGCGCTGAGGTTGATACTCGATGTCCTCGACGCAGGCGCTTTGACGCAACCGCGCCAGTTGGAGAAGCCGTCTTTGACGACGGCTCTCGCGATAGGTGCGTTCCCGGTCCACCAGCAACGCCAGGCGTTTATCAAAGGCCTGGCGCTGGACCTCGGGTTGTTCCAGTTGCCGGGCGTAGGCTTCGGCCATCCCGGTCAGTTTCAGTGAACGCAGAGTCTCGAGGGTTGGTTGATTGAGTGTGTATTTCGGCGATGGTGAACAGTGATTTCGGCTGAAGGTGAACACCGATTCCGGCGCAACGTGAACACTTTGCGGACTCGGCAGCGTGGGAGGGTG
>CAZRXE010001192.1:0-7396 GCA_964603695.1 uncultured Heliomicrobium sp. | reverse complement strand
TACGTCCTCAATCTTTTTAAGATCAAGCGAGTCGTAGCTAAAATCCTCAATGAACATCGGTTCTTTAGCACTCATTTCAATTAGTGTGTGCCTGCCATCGTGATTGTTAATTTCAAGGTCAAAGTAGTTAATAACTGCCGTTTTTTCTGGTGTTACTAACGTGATCAACGGCGTCCCTACGAAACCGGTTTTGGGTACAGGAATACTGAGGATGATCTCATTAGGGTTTAGGTATTCATATTCACCAGGGCTGTTCGGAGCCAAGATAGAAGTTGGACCAAAAAATTCGTTACTGGTAAGAGAGACTGCGCGCCTGAGCGGTTTACCGTCTACTAAAATTCCAGTCAGGGGCGAAAAATACCGTCCTCGCAATATGACGGTTGCCCGGTCATCGCTTTTTACTGGCGTGTAGTTCACCCTATCTACCCAAAAACCATCTGTATGTTCACCAGGAACAATAATCCGAAATGTCTTTGCTTCCACTACCTCTTTAGTTTCAGCTTCATCCCAAGGTGACTTCTTGCGATGAAAGGAGTGAGCATTAACGCGAAGATCAAATGAAACCGCGTCATCAGGGATAGCCAGGATTGCAAACGTTGTGCGAACACCAGGTGCTAATCGCTTGACACCAGGTAACGGACCAAACGTCCAGCCAAAGTGATCCTGCCCCTTACCAAAAGCCGAAGCATATACTTCTTGCTGGATGAACTGGCCGTATAGAGTACGCTGCCTCTCGTAGCTGACTTTGCCACCTAAGCCGAATATGGACAGAAACTGAGCCGTAAGCGCCAATCCTTTTTGTTGTGCCTGTGTATCATTGACGTTAAGGGCACTTTGTCGGGGAATAATGTCAACCACCCTAAATTTTTCGGACAGAGAAGACTTGCTCCCCTTGTATTTTGACTGGTTCTGCTTTGCTGGATTGCTATTTTTTCCCCATAAAGATGGATAATGCTTGACGAATTCCGCCAACTCCCAAAGCGGACTTTCCTGGTTCGCAACAAGTTCTCGGCTTTTGTCCTCTAGGAGGCATCTCTTTTTGTAGCTTTCAATTTCTTGGTTGATCTTCTTTGATTGCTCATCCTTCTCTTTTTTTGCACGTTCTTCAAGAGCCTTCAATCGTAAGGCGACTGGTACAAGTGAGGCATCGGACAACGCTTTTTCCTTCAGTTCTAAATATCTATTTAGAACATCACGTGTAATAGGGCGGATTTGGCTGGAACGTTGGCGCGGAACGGATTTTGGACACCCCTGCTGTTTTTCCTCCTCATCCTCATCTATTTCCTGCTCGTCCCCAACATATCCTGTCACATCCCAATCAATTTTCAGTAAGTAGTCATCGTCTTTTTTCGGCACGCTATAAAGATCAGACGGCATTTCCAGGAAAACCAACCGCTCGCCTGGGCGTACTTCATCACGTAGCAAAGTTAACTGCTTGGCGATTAACTCGTACTGCATGTTCACAATATTATCCAATGAAACTGAGGCACTTACTTTAGGGATATTTTTGTTACTTTCTGATAGCGTAACAGAACTGGGACGATAAGCCCCAATGTCCTCTACCCTGGTAGATGGAGTCGGAGTTGTAAATGGAGGTGTGGCGCTAAGGGTTGGTGAAGTCGGAAAACTCGCAAGTTGTGTATTGAGCGTATCCATTTCAACCTTCCAAGAATCACGCAGTGTTTTTTGAGCATCTCTATCTTTTTCGAGTTGCGCACGTGTGGGATCATTGGAAGGAAGAGCATTGACCTCCCTATCCAAACGAATGAATTCCTGGGCAGCTTTGATGTAAGAATCAGTTGCAACGCTCAACCGCTGTTGAGTAGCTTCACGTCTTGACAGTTCGGCTTGGTATTTCTGGATTTGCATTTGGTTTTGCGCTCCCAGTACCGCGCTGTACTGCGCATCCACGCCCAAAAAACTTCTGAGGATGTCATACCGCACGCCATTCACATCGTTTGGATCAAATCCCTCCTCTGGTACTTTGACAGACCAGTTATTGCTCTTGTTCCGCATGCTTGCCAATAAGTAGTGAGCTTGACCCAGTGACCAAATGTTTGGCTCGCCGACATTGACCTTAATTTCTGATTTATTTTCTGCTCTGGCAGGTAATGGATAAGCTGTCCAGAGTATAGAAATTGCTAAAAAGTGAGTCAGAAAATGGGATTTAAGTAACCGGAAACTCATCTTATACTCCTTACACTAGATAGGTATTGGTGAAACTACGTGTTCTCCCGATATTCAGGCACGACATCACTATTGTGCTTGCGGGTTTTAGGGCTTGCGAGCTATGCCACAAATAGTTTGTGGCTCCCACGAATTATTTTCTTTTCGATGTCAGCCACTTTCTCGCCTAGTAATTAAGAGCGAGTGCCCAAGGGAGAAATCAGGCATTTCTCGAAAGTTTTTTTCTTGCACGACGGCGAACTGGAAGCATTGATGCGATACGTTGCGCGGCTTGCGATCCATTTCAGTCCCGATCTTGAACAATTCGCTTGCTCAGTCTTGCGTTCGGCAGTCTCCTGCTCACTGGTAAGTGCGAAGATTGTGGGAAAAATGTCGGATCGTGCGAAAAAAAATATTTTTCCGCTCAGTAAAAATTTTATGGGCTGAAATTAGCTGCGATCTGTGTATACTCCCGCGCGCTTGCAATCCATTTCCATCTCAGTCTTGAACAATGCCAAAGGCACAAGCGTTGTGCGGTTGGACTAACAATCATTTTTCTTTTTGCGTTTCGGCGTCTCTGCCCGGAGGAAAGTTATGCCCAAGACTTCACCACAAGAGATCACGCAACTGCTCCGCGCCTGGAGCGAAGGGGATCAATCCGCGCTGGAGCGGCTGACGCCGCTGGTGCAACAGCGACTCCGCCGGATTGCGCACGCGCATTTGCGGCGCGAAAGTCCTGGCCACCTTCTGCAATCAACTGCATTGATGGACGAAGCCTTTATCAAGCTTCTGAAATCGCCGCCGGTGGATTGGCAGGACAGCGGTCATTTTTTCGTCACCATGTCCAGAGCGATGCGCCGCATCCTGGTGGACATGGTCAGAATGCATCGGGATCGCATCCGATTGGACGGCCACGAGCGCGTGCCGGAATCGGAAATGCGGGGCAAGCGCGAAATGCGCGAGCCGCGTTTGTTGGCGATTGACGATGCGCTGACGGTGATGGAAACGCTCTATCCGCGACAGAGCCGCGTGATCGAACTGGGATACTTCGGCGGTCACACGCAAGCCGAGATTGCCGAAATCCTGAACGTCCACGTTGACACGGTTCGGCGCGATCAAAAGTTCGCGCTGGCCTGGCTCAAGAGCGAAATGCAAGGAGAGAAAAATGACATCAGCCATCCCGTGCCCTCTGTCGCCAGAGCAAAGGGAGTCGGTTTGTGAATTGTTCCAGTCGGCGTCGGAGCAGCCGGTTGAATGCCGCATCGCGTTCGTCGAGCACGCTTGCCCGTCGGATGAAGCTGTGCGGAGGGAAGTCTTGCGGCTGCTGGCCGTTGGCGAGCAGACGGAAGAGTTGTGTTTGAAACCGGCGATGGCGGAGGTTGCCGAACTGCTTGGGGATGAACCGCTCAAGCCGGGGCGACAACTCGGACGCTATCGGATTCTCAAACTGCTGGGCGAAGGCGGCATGGGCCGCGTTTATCTGGCCCGCGACGACATCGGCAAGGAAGTCGCCATCAAGCTGGCAATGGCCGATGACGCGGACTGGTTGGAACGGCTGGAACGCGAAGCGCGGGCGCAGGCGCGGTTGAATCATCCGAACATCGCCGCCATCCACAGCCGCGAAGCGCGCGACGGGATGCGCTTTCTGGTACTGGAATACGTGCGCGGGCAAACGCTGGCCGCGCGATTGCGAGAAGGCGGGCAACTGGCGGCGGAAGACGCCATTCGGATTTTCGCCGGCATCGCCGACGCTCTGGAGTTTCTGCATAAGTCGGGGCGGATTCACCGCGACCTGAAGCCCTCGAACGTGATGATTACGCCGGAAGGCACGCCGAAGCTGCTTGATTTCGGCATTTCCAAACGAATGGTTCAGGAAGCGGAAACGAGCAGTCAGGGGTCACAGGCTTCGGCAAACGATCAATCCACGACACGCAGCGATTCAATGAACGAGTGGCGAACGCAGTGGGGCGGAACGCCCGGCACGCTGTTGTATATGAGTCCCGAACAATTGCGCGGCAATCTCCACGGCGATGCCGTCGTCAGGCAAGAGCTTGATGAACGCGTGGATTGGTGGGCTTTCGGATTGATGTTTTACGAAGCCTTGACCGGGCGGCGACCTTTCGAGCGGGAAAAGAACGAGGACACTCGCGCCGCCATTTTGGCCGCCGTGCCCGATTGGACATTGCTACCGCAGCGGACACCAAAGCCGCTGCGCGAGTTGTTGCGACGCTGTTTGGAAAAAGACAGGCAACGCAGATTGCGCGACGCGGCGGAAGTCAAACGTCTGCTCAATGCCGCTTCGCCGGATCCGTTCTGGCGCTTGTTGAAGAAAAAACTCCACCAGCCGGCGTTCCGTCTGGCGCTGGCGGGTTTGGCGATGTTGATAACGCTGGCTGTGTTTATTCCGGAAAAAGATACCGGCGCAAATCCGTCGCCGTCGAAGCGACCATCCATAACTGTCATTTTCAAGGAAGAAGCGGCGCAAGCGACGAACAAAGCGAATGTTTGCGGCGAGGATCGAAACAGTCGCGTCTTCGCGCAATTGCTGGCGCAACGGCTCAAAGCGGTTCCTGATCTGGTGGTGCGTTCGTCCGATAGGGCGCTTGAAAATCTGTCGGCGGCAATCGGTCTGGCGGAGCTTTCCACGGCGCTGGATGTGGATTGGACGGTTTGCATCACCGCACGCTGTGCCGGGCAGCAGTTGGCCATCGGTTATGAAATCGCTGACAGACAGGGGCGCGTGCTGGCGCGCGGCGAACGACAGGAGATTGCCGCTTTGCACGATGCGGTGTTGGGCGAAATCGGCGTCAAACCGCCGGTGGGCCAACCGCAAGGCGATGGGCAAAAGTATTTAGCCGCGCTTGATCTAATGGCACGCTACGGCAATGGGCGCGCGCTTGATGACGCCATCGCCATTCTCGAAGAATTGCGGGCAAACAATTCCGCCTCCGCCCGGACTAACTCGGCGTTGGCCAAGGCGCATTACCTCATCTTGAATCTGGCGCGGAGCCGGGGCACGGAAGGCAACACAAGCGAAATCCGGCGAAAGATACGTGAGTATTGCGAACTCAGCGCGCGGAATTCCGATGACGACGAAACCGCCGAAGCAAAGATCAATTGCGGTTATATCTTTTCGATGCTCGGCCAACATGAAACAGCCGTTGCTGATTTGGAATCGGTCCGAAGCCGTCGCGCGTATGATCCGGAGTTTCATCTGACTTTGGCGGAAGCTTATGAAGGTTTGGCAATGGAACGCCAGGCCGGAGGCATTGCCGCCGATGCGGAGTTCGCCGAAGCCGAGCAGCGATTTCTGAATGCGCTGGCGCTTCGGCGGGACTGGGGAACGCTGATGGACGTGGGCGCGTTTTACTTCGCGCGAACCCGCTACGAAAAAGCCGTCGAATATTGGGAACAGGCAGCGAAACTGCTGAGCGGCGATCCGCGCAGCGCCGGCAACCTCTGCGCCGGGTATCTCTATTTGGAACGATTCGGCGACGCATTGCCGCGCTGCCGTCAAGCTGTTTGGGCAGGGGAACCTGAAAGCAGACAAACTTACGGCACGGCGTTGTGGCTGTCGGGCAATTGCGATGAGGCGCGGATCGAATTCGAGAAAGGCCGCGATGAGGCCGCGCAATCGTCGGACTTGTTGCCGGAATTGCTTGGCGGTTATGCGGATGCCTGTCGTTGCGCCGCCGCGCCCGGATGCGATCCCGAAAGAGATTATCTGCGCGCGGTGGCGTTGCTCCGGCAGCAATCCGCCGCGTTCGTGGAAGATGCTGCCCGCGCCTCCGCCTTTTCGCTGACGGCGGAATGGCTGGCCAAAGCCGGTCGCAAAGCGGAAGCGCGACAGGAACTCAAGCGAATCTCAAACCCTGCAAGCTGTCAGGCCGATTGCGCGGTCAGCAGCATCAAGGCTCACCATCTGACCGGCGACCGCGAACAGACGCTGAAGCTGGTTCAGGAATCAATCAATCACGCGGAACGCCGCAAAATCCTTTTCAATCTGAAGCTGGACCCGGATTTCAATGGATTGCGCGGCGACCCGCAAGTTCAACGCCTTATCGCAACTCAATCATCAGACGCGCGCTGAAGGCGAATCCACAGCGGAGGACTGTCAATGACGATAGAAATTGTAGAGGACAACAATGCCATCGCACTGAGAGTGGGAAACGAACTGCTGACGGGCGATGACGCTAAAGATCACGAAGCCAAAATGTTTTTCGGCGAAGAGGGCATCATCTGGCGCAGCGAGCATGCGCGATGGGAGATCACTTTCAACAAAGGAACGACTTCGCCGTTGCAGAGCGGTAGTTCTTTCGGGCCGGGAACAGAAAACGACGGAAGCGGCGGCGCGGCGGTTGGAGCAGGCCAATCTCCGGCATTGCGTCCCGAATTACTGCAGCGAGACGACGATGATAGAGACGGAAGCGCGTTCGCTTATACGATTCGTCTGACGCCCAATGGCTCGAATACCACTCTGACGCTTGACCCGCGCGTCAGAATTTTCCGGCGCGGCAGGCGGAATGGAGAGGTTTAACCGGTAACAACACCAATAAGGAGTATCAAATGGCCATTTTGCCCAATCAACCCATTACCCCGCAGGTAAAACCCATTGAAGTAACCATCAGTCTGGACAGGAAAGCCAATGCGCTGGTGATTTCCAAACCGGAAGGTGTTCGCCTGAGTTTGGCCGAACCGCAGGAAGTAGTGTGGAAATGCGATTCTTCAATTGGCGACACCGTTGAGATTTCTTTTTTCACATCAGATCGAAAACCCGATACACCATTCGGCACTGCTTATTTGCGCTGTTCGCCGGGCGGACGGACTTTCTCCGGCACACCGCTGGCTGGTAAAGCGCGAACCGATCCCTACAAGTACACAGTCCGGCTGATTGCCAAGGGAAAACAGGCGACTGTCGGTTCCTCGACCGGAAAAGTTTATGTTGATGTTGGGAAGTGATTTTCCCGCTTGGCTTCCAGCAACCGAACCGCACGACGGAAAGCACGATAAAGTTTCTTGCACCAATGGCTTGACCAGGCGAAAACCTCGCGTGTAATCTCGCCGACGTTGACAACAAGCAGTGAACCGCCTCCTGCACTGCGCATAGCCGGAATTTGATTCCGCCATATCTCCTTCTAACTTTTTCAAGTGGTTTATGAAACGGATAGAGAGACGTTCGTTGGTTGCAGGAATTTTTCGCGTGGTTTTAGTGACGAGTGCGGTTCTGATG
>CAZRXE010001191.1:0-2965 GCA_964603695.1 uncultured Heliomicrobium sp. | reverse complement strand
AGCGGCTGTTCGACGCCGCCTGCGTCCAGCATTTTTTGAAAGTCCGGAATCGTGCCCCAGCGGCCTGAATTCAACCGAATGGCCGGGCAGCCCAAGCGGACGGCCAAATCAATGCAACGTTTGGTGTGGTCAATGTGTTCCTGGCGTTTGGCCTTGTCCGGCGAGACGAAGTTCTGGTGAATGGACAGGAAGAACAAGTCCAAGCCCAGCGAAAACGCCATCCGCTTCAGGTTGTTGACGTATTTGGGCGTTTCGTTCTCCATCTGGCGATGGAGAATCTCCACGCCGTCGAAGCCAAGCCGGGCGGCGTTTTCGATCACTTTTTCAATCGGATATTTCACCCGGTCGAAGTGCCAGTAAGAGTAAGTGGAAACGCCTATGCGGATGCGCGGATGGTTCTGTGCGGGTTGGGCAATTGCGGGCGCTGTCGGCAAGGCACTGACAGCGGCAAGTGCGGCGCTTTGTTGCAGCAGGGAACGTCTGGTGATGGTCATTGGCCAATCTCCTGAAATGCGAAAGACCGGTGATCTCTTGCGATACCACCGGCCTTTAGTTGGAAAACGAAATGCTTATTTTTTCTTTTTGGCTTCCCAGGTGCCGGAAAAGCCCGCGAATTCCCATTTGCCGCCCATGTTGTCGCCGGTGCGTTTGCCGTTGAGCGGGATGGGGCCGTTGCCTTGATAAGTAGCGGTCATGTTGGTGACGTCGCCTTCTTTAACTTCGATGCCGGTGACATTCAGGTCGCCGCCGTTTTCGACGGAGGTGACGAGTTTGCCGCCGTCATTTTTGATAATCAGCGTCATGGCGAATTCACCCTGACCGTCGGCCACGATTTTGAAATCATAGGAACCTTCGATGCCTGCCGGAATCGCGCCTGCCGCCGCCGGTTTCGCCGCTGCTGCTGCCGGAGCCGCCGCCATGCCACCTTTTTTATCGGCTTTCCAGGTTCCTTTGACATCGCCCGCCGACCAGTCGCCGGCGATTTTGGCGTCAGCGTATTTGCCGACAATGGTCACGGGCGTTCCGCCCGCGTCGGCAACGACGGTGACTTTGTTGGTGTCGTCAACGGTCACGCTCGTAACGGTCAGCGGCACGGGCGAATCCTTGATTTCCGCCATCCATTTGCCGCCGTCTTTTTTGATGACCATCACGAAATTGATCGTCCCCATTTCGCTGCTGGTAGAAGCTACGTTGTACGTGCCTTCAACGGGATGCGATTGGGCAAAGGCCGCCACGGCCAAAACCATTGCAAACACCAGCGACATCAATGCGCCGGCCAGTTTCATAACTCTCTTGTTCATTGTTGAACTCTCCTCTTGCCTGTCGAACGAATTGTTGATGAAAGCTCCCGTGGGAAGTGGAGCGACCGCAAAGAAAGGGGATCATCGCCCCAGCGGTTGCGCAGTCTACTGCCCGGAAGCTGGGAAAACAAGCGTTTGAAATTTACTGCGGAAACCGGCGGAAACGTTTTCAATATTGATCTTTCTTGGTCTTTCAGGACTTTGCCGCAGCGTCGAAAACATCGCTCTTGAATTCTTTGTTCAAGCGTTTTGCCGGAGTTTATAATCCGCACGCTTGTCCAAGCGCAATCCAACTCAGGAGACTTCCCGCATGCATCCGGAAAGACGATTGATGATCGAAGAACTCGCAAACACCATCACGCACGGTTTCGGTTTGCTGATGAGCATTGCCGGACTGTTTGTCTTACTGTCGCTGACCTGGAGTAACTCCAGCGGTTGGCATTTCGCAGGTTGCGCCGTTTACGGAGTGACGCAGGTGATTTTATACGCGGCTTCGACCATTTATCACGGTGTGCGCTCGCCGCATTTGAAACGTCGTATGCGGCAGGTGGATCAAATCGCCATTTACCTGCTCATTGCCGGAACTTACACGCCGTTTATGCTGGTCAACTTGCACGGTTTTTGGGGTTATTTGCTGTTGGCGATTGTCTGGGCGCTGGCGTTGTTCGGTATCGTCTTCAAGATGATTTTCGCCGAACGCTACAACTCGGTAACGATTAGTTTGTATGTGGCCATAGGCTGGGCGGCGATCATCGCCATTAAACCTATTCTGGCCTCCGTGCCGCTCGCCGGACTGGCGTGGATAGGCGCGGGAGGTTCGGCGTACATGGTCGGGTTGATTTTTTTCGCGTGGCATCGGCTGCCGTTTAATCATGTCATCTGGCATCTGTTCGTTTTGGCGGGCAGCAGCTTCTTTTTTATGGCCGTATTCAATTACGTGCTGCCGGTGCGGATATAGGAATAGGCTTCAAGATGGTCTTCAACGGGGCGTCGAAAAACCGCCGAAACTGTTTCTTCGCGTCGCAAAGCTTCCGTCCAACCGTTCCTTGTGGTAGGTCAAACTGCCGGCTGATCTCGACCGTGGAGTACCCTTCTCGAGCATTGAGAAGCAAAATCACAGCGTGCTGTTGCGACATCGTCCGCAAAGCTTGTCTCACCATCATGCGCGTTTCGTAATCGGTTTTCCGTAAGACCGTGTGGTGGATCAGCGGAACATTCCGATCAACTTCCTGGGAATATTTGTCGAACTCCGCGTCCAACGAAATCCAGGCGGTTCGCTCAGTGCCGGGCCCGCGCCAGTAATCTGCGATCTTGCCGCGAATGATCCGCTCCGCCCAGGTTTGAAAGGAACTTTCGCCGCGAAACAATCCGCGCTGCATCTGCCTCAGCGCCGACAACAAGGCGTCATTTGCAACATCGCCCCATTCCTGTTTCGGCAACCCTGCCATTCTCGCCAAGTGTCCTGTCCACAACCGGCAACGAGACAGCAACAATTCAGCCGCTTCTTGGTCGCCGTTCACGACTTTTTCCACAAACTCCAAATCGTCCGTATGTATGGCTGTAATCATGTTTCCAACTCTTTTCTTGACTGCGATTCAGATTCGACAACCGCCGAAGAAAAAATATTTCAGCAAGACTGAAGAATT
The DNA here is from genome assembly GCA_964603695.1 of uncultured Heliomicrobium sp. Classification (GTDB taxonomy): domain Bacteria; phylum Acidobacteriota; class Blastocatellia; order RBC074; family RBC074; genus RBC074. The sequence goes on along the minus strand of CAZRXE010001191.1, from coordinate 18 downwards.
CCTGAAGGTTTTACGACT
>CAZRXE010001190.1:0-1651 GCA_964603695.1 uncultured Heliomicrobium sp. | reverse complement strand
CAGCATTATTCGATATATCAGCGCCGTGAGCGGTAGCGAGCGAAGTTTATTGATCCGGATATTGGAGAAAACCACTCTCACTACCGGTCGCTGTACTGATCCGCTAAAGACCGGACGGCATCTTCCGATAGCCTGACATTCATGTCGCGCGAAGGAATGCTGATTCCGGCTTCTTCAAACGCAGCCAGAATGACTACGGCTACCTGAGTTCTGGCAGACAGGTGAACTTGTAGGCTCGTCCAGAAACGCAATTCAAAATTGATCGCGCCGTCGCCAAAACCCGTGAACAAAGCGGTGGGCGCGGGTTCGGGCAGCACGTCTGGATAAGACCGCGCGGCAGCAGTCAGCAAGTCCAGCACCCGCACCGGATTGGAGCCGTAAGCGACGCTGACGGGGATGTCCACGCGCCGCACCTGCCCCATCGAAGTCCAGTTGGTGACATCGTCCGAAAGCAACTTGCCGTTTGGAACAATAACTTCCGCGCCCTGCCCTGTCCGAATCCGGCTGGAACGAATGCCGATGTGCGTGATGTCGCCTGAAACTCCGCCTACCTGCACCGAATCGCCCAACTGCACGGGCCGCTCGAAAAGCAGGATCAAGCCGGAAACGAAATTGTTGACCACGGTCTGCAGTCCGAAGCCGATGCCGACACCGAATGCGCCGGTCAGCAGGGTCAACCGATTCAATTCAAAACCGGCGGCGGTCAGCGCCAGCATAAAACCGAAAATCAGCAACAGGTATTGCGCGGCGGTGGCAATCGCCTGCGGCACGCCGCGTTTAAGCGGGATGCGCATCAGCACGTCTTCCTGCAAGACCACGCGAATGATTTTGGCCAGGTAATAGGCCGCCGCCGCGACCACCAGAAATGCCAGCACATCACCGAGCGAAACCCGCAGACTGCGAAAGCTGAGCGAAGCGTCCAGCAATCGTTCCACGGCGGCTACCGCCTGTTCGCGAATGGTGAATTGTTCCAGTGTGCCGTAGAGCCACAAAAATCCGGCAATCAGATAACAAGCCCGCGTCCACCAAAAAGTGATTTCGGCGCAGTTCTCCCGCACAGCGACCGAACGCTGCACGCGCGGCGTGCGCAACAACAATGCGGAGATAATGATGACCACGCGCGCCGCGCCGTAAAGCAGTCCGCCGTAATACGCGCTGTGCAAAGTCCCTTCGCCCAGCAACTTGGCCAGCGTCACGAATCCGAAAACATTCGCCGGCAACGCAATCGCCAGCAATCCCAGCATCGTCCACAGCGCGCCGCGCAAGGCTTTCAACGCCAATGCCGAAGCGACCAACTGTCCAAACTGCGCCGGGCGCAGCATCCAGGCGATGACGCCGATGCCGATCAGGTTTTCGCCCAGAAACATCAGTCGTTCGATCAGCGGATCAATGTCCGCCAGAAAGCGCGTTTGATCGCTCAAATGCAGCAGCGCCACGGCGTAAAACGGAATGCGCAACCAGGCGGGCGGTTCGACCAGCAATCGCACCACGCGCAAAAACGGAATCAGCAGCAGCAACGCCGCCAGACTATTGACGATGCTGGCCGAAAGCGGCGACAACCACAAAAACATCAGCAGCGTCACCAGCAAGGCGACTGACAGCGGACGTTTGAGCACGCTCGCCGATTGGCGCAAAACGTCGCCATCGGCCG
>CAZRXE010001189.1:0-2492 GCA_964603695.1 uncultured Heliomicrobium sp. | reverse complement strand
CCTCTCTGACGGTTTCGCACGCGCTGTCCGCCGCTGCGCAAGGCGGCAACGCAGGCCGCCCCGGCCCGACAGTTCGCGGCATCGAAGGGCTGTTCGTCGCCGGAGATTGGGTCGGCACGGAAGGTTTGCTGGCGGACGCCTGCATCGCCAGCGGAAAACGCGCGGCGGAACTCGTCGCCAAAACCGCCGGCCACCGGGTTGCCGCAGCGGCTTAAAAACAAACCCTAACAAACTACGCGGCGGACGAACCTTTTGTGTTTGTTCGCCGCTTTTCGTTTTCGCGGTCGCCTGTACAGCTTCCGCAAGCGGTCGTATGATCCCCGCCGTAAACTGTAACTGAACTTCATCAAATCCAACTTTATCACCTGCCGCCGGACGATTTTTGAATCAGCCGGCTCGGCGCTGTTACGGAGCATGAAAACCAGAATTGCCAAGCTGATTCTTTTCCTGCTGTTGCCCTGCGCGCATCTGCTGCCTGCGCCCGCCGACGCGCAAAACATTGGCCAGGTTTCTTTTGAACGCGACATTCGCCCGTTGCTCACGGCGCGTTGCCTGCAATGCCACGGCGAGAAAAAACAAAGCGGCGGCTTGCGATTGGACGCCAAAACCTTTGCCTTGCGCGGCGGACAAAGCGGCGCGGCCATTGTTCACGGCAAGGCGGCGGAAAGTTTGCTCTATCAGCGCGTCACCGCCACAAACGATGACGAACGCATGCCGCCCGTCGGCGAACGCCTGACCGCCGCCGAACTCGCGCTGCTGAAAGCCTGGATTGACGCGGGCGCTGTGTGGGATGTGGAGACGGAGGGACGTGGAGACAGGGGGACTGGGGGACTGGCGGATGGGGAGAATGAGCGGTTGAAGCATTGGGCTTGGCAGCCGATTACAAAGCCGTTGGTTCCTGCGGCATTCAAAATCCGTAATCCGCAATCCGCAATCCGCAATCCGATTGATGAGTTTATCGCGGCCAAACTTGCCGCCAACGGCTTGGCAATGTCGCCGGAAGCGGATCGGCGAACGTTGATTCGGCGCTTGTCATTTGACCTGCTCGGTTTGCCGCCGACGCCGGAACAGGTGACGCGGTTTGTGAATGACCGCGATCCGCAGACTTATGAAAAGCTGGTTGACGAGATGCTGCAATCGCCGCGTTACGGCGAACGCTGGGCGCGGCACTGGCTGGACGTGGTGCATTACGGCGACACGCACGGTTACGACAAAGACAAACCGCGCCCGAACGCCTGGCCGTATCGCGATTACGTCATTCGCGCCTTCAACGAAGACAAGCCTTACGCGCGATTTGTCGAAGAACAGATTGCCGGTGATGCGCTCTTTCCGGGCACACGCGACGGCATTGAAGCACTCGGCTTCATCGCTGCCGGCCCCTGGGATTTCATTGGCCACGCTGAATTGCCCGAAACCAAAACCGACGGCAAAATCGCGCGCCACCTTGACCGCGACGATATGGTGGCCAACACCATCGGCACGTTTGCCAGCGTCACAGTGCATTGCGCGCAATGCCACAACCACAAATTCGATCCCATCACGCAGGAAGATTATTACTCGCTCCAAGCCGTCTTCTCGGCGCTCGACCGCGCGGACAAAAAGTATTTTGTCGGAAGGCCGGATTTGACCGCGCGCTTTGCCCAACTCGACGGGCGGCAGCGCGATTTGGCCGAACGCAAGCGCGTCATCGAACGCGACGCCGCCAAAGAAGCGGGCGAAGCCGTCGTCAAGCTGGACGCACAAATTGCTGAAATCGCCAAACAGCCGGAGCGCGCCAAAGAACTGGCTGAGTTGCGAATCAAACGCGCGCAGCTCGTGGATGCCGCAATGAAGACTGAAACATTGGCCGAGCGAAACCGCCTTGCCGCCGAGTTGGCCCAAATCACCAAAGAACTCGCGGGCTTTCCCAAACCCGAAGTCGTCTTTGCCGGAACAGTGCATTACGGCCCGACCCCCTTCACCGGAACCGGAGCGAATGGCGGCAAACCGCGTCCGATTTATGTGCTGGCGCGCGGCCAAGTGACCACGCCGGGGCGCGAAGTCAGCTCCGGCGCACTTTCGATGCTGTCGTTTCAACCCGCACGCTTCGCCTTACCGAAAGACGCGCCCGAAAGCGAACGTCGCGCCGCGCTCGCGCATTGGCTGACCGACGCGAACAATCCGCTGACCTGGCGCAGCATCGTCAACCGCGTTTGGCAATACCATTTCGGCGCGGGTTTGGTAACAACGCCGAATGATTTTGGCCGCAACGGTGCCAAGCCTTCGCACCCGGAATTGCTTGATTGGCTCGCCGCCGAATTTCGCGACACCGACGGTTCGCTCAAAAAACTGCATAAGCTCATAGTCACGAGCGCCACTTACCGCCAAACCAGCGATTCAACCAATCCGCAATCCGCAATCCGCAATCCGCAATCAATTGATTCCGGCAACACGCTGTTGTGGCGGCAAAACCGCCGCAAGCTGGAAGCCGAAGCCGTACGTGACGCTGTGCT
>CAZRXE010001188.1:0-9760 GCA_964603695.1 uncultured Heliomicrobium sp. | reverse complement strand
CCTTCCCCCTGTCCCCCCGTCGCCCCATCTTTCTTCTCTTCGGCAACTTTTTCTTCATCGCTTTCGGGCGCGAGCGGCGAAGGAAGATCATTGCGCAAAACCACTGCATAAACGCTGCGCGTGGGTTGATGCGCGATAGCTGACAAATCCAGGAAGTTGACCGCCGGGCCGATGTTCGTGCTGGCCGTGAAGTACAGGTATTTGCCGCTGCGGTCGAACTCCGCGTAGCGTGCGTCGCTCAATCCGTCAGTGACTTGTTTCGTCTGATTATTTTCCAGCGAGTAAATGAACACCGCGCGCAGCAGGTTGGGCAGTTGTTTGGTGTAAGCGATCCAGCGACTGTCGGGCGACCAGCTTGGACTCATCACTTCGTTGTTGAAGCCGACGGGATTGCTGTCCACTTTGACGGGCGCGCCCTTTTCAATGTCCAGCGTGTAGAGCGTCAGCTTTTTGTCAAAGTAGGCAACTTTCTTGGAGTCCGGCGACCAGGTCAGCGAGTAATAAAACGTCTGCGGATTGCTGGGTTTGAATTTGCGAACTTCGCCGTTGCCTTTCTGGTCGCGCAGGTGGAGTTCGTATTCGCCGGATTCGTCCGAAAAATAAGCGATCCATTTGCCGTCCGGAGACCACGCGGGCGAACGTTCCATCACGCCGGAAGTATTCGTTAGATTGCGCGGGTCGCCCTTTTCCGCCGGAACCGAAATGATGTCGCCGCGCGCTTCAAACACCGCCCGCGCGCCGTTCGGCGAAATGGCCGCCAGCGGACGATTGCTGAACAAATCCACCGCAATACGATTGCCGACCTTTTCAAACCGAGGCCGTGTCAACGTCAAATCCGCCGCCACGCGGATGTTCACCTTCTGCGCTTTGCCGGTTTTCAGATCGAACAAATGAATCGTGCCGAACTGCTCGTAGGCAATCACGTCCGGCCCCGCCGAAGCCGATTTGATGTCGAGGCCGTTGTTGTTGACGACTTGCGCAACTTTTTTGGTTTTGGTGTCGAAGGCAAAGAGCGAAACCGTCCCGGTCGGGCTGTTGCGGTCGGAGAGAAAGTAAATCTTGTCGCCGCTTCCGAAAGTCGGCCACATAGGGTTTTTGTCATTGGAAGTTTCGCGCGGAAGTTTCTCGATAGAAGAGTCTGAGAGTTTAGCGATCCAAAGATAATCGGCCTGCCCGCCTTTGTAGCGTTTCCAATCCGGCTGCCATTGCGCCAACGGTTCATAGGCGATGTGCGTGCCGTCCGGCGAAAACGCGCCGCGTTCGGCCAGCGGCAACGGCAGCATCTCCGGCAAGCCGCCCTCCAAACCCACGGTGAACAATTGCGGCCAGCCGGACGCGCTGTTGCGCGTGGAGTTGAACAGCACACGCTTGCCGTCGTTCGTCCAACCCGTAACCACATCCGCGTCGGGATGATGAGTCAATCGCTTCGGCACGCCGCCGGTTGCGGGAACGGTGTAAACATCCACGTTTCCGTCATATTCGCCGGTGAAAGCGATTTGCATCCCGTCCGGCGAAAAGCGCGCATCGGTTTCCACACCCACGCCGGTCGTCAGGCGTTTGGCGTCGCCGCCTTCGCGCGGGACGACCCACAAATCGCCGGCGTAACTGAAAACAATGTGCGTTCGATTAACGGTAGGCTTTTGAAACAGCGTCACTTCAGCGGCATTCGGTGACTGTGCCGAACAGAGACCAGCCAAAGCGAGAACAAGCAAAAACGACAAGGTCGGCTTCTTCATAAAAAACGGCTCCTGATTGTGAACAAGACTTTTCGGGTTGGGAAACGAGTCGGCTTTACGCCCCATTAACTCGCCTGGTTCAAATTTTTGTAGGCTTTGGTGAGGATTGCAACGGTTGGGAACGGGCTTTTTACAAGATTTACAAAAAGCGCAGACTCTGTAACTAAACTGTGCGATCAACTTTGGAGTGCGACGGCTAAGACGTCGCACTCCAAAGTTCAATCGCCTTACTTCTTGGTCGTCTTCGCCATCCGCCGCGCTTTTTCCGCCAACTGTTGGGATTCAGGCATGACGGCGATGGCGCGCTGCAATTGCGGATCAAGATCAGTGGTCATTTGCCGTTGGGTATCCACGCCGTAAGCGGCGGTCAGGACTTCTTCGCGAATCTTCTGTCGCGACCAAGCCAGGTTGTCGTCCACCATTTTCATCGTCAGGCCGTAATCTTCGTTTTTGGCGACGAAGCCGACCATGAATTCGCGATAAGCTTTCATGATTTCATCCGTGATGACGAATTCATTGGGTTGCGGCAGATGATCAAATTCAATCGCGCCGCGTTTGAATTTGGCGGCGGCGGAGACTTTGCCAGCCACCAGTTCGCGGACGAACATAAACAGTCCGGTTGTCCAAATAGCCCCTTGCAGATTGGTAATGACCGGCGCTTCGACTTTGATGTCCGGTTCGATGCCGCCGCCGCCGAAGACCGGGCGACCAAGATCGGTTTTTCGCGTGTCGTTTTTCGGCTTGGTGGACAGCGTATCGCCATTGCTGTTGCGGCGGAACAGGTATTCATACGACGAACCGTTCGAGTAATCGCGCTGAATCAAACGGCCGCTCGGCGTGTAATAACGCGCGGTGGTCAGGGTCAGCCCCGCGCCAGCCGGCAGCGGATAAATCGTTTGCACCAGGCCTTTGCCGAAGCTCGGTTCGCCGACCACGAGGCCCCGGTCGTGATCCTGAATCGCGCCGGTAACGATTTCCGAAGCCGAAGCCGAACCGTCGTCAATCAGCACCACCAGCGGAAAGGTTTCCGGCACGCCGGATTCGGCGGGCCAATCGCGGTCGCCGGATTTGCCTTCGCGGTTACGAACGGAAACGATGCCCTGCCCGCGCAGCAGAAACTTATCGGCCACGCGAATCGCCTGATCCAGAAATCCGCCCGGATTGCCGCGCAAATCCAGAACCATCGAAGTCATTCCCTGCTCTTTCAATCCGGCAATGGCGGCGGTCAATTCATCGCTGGTCGTTGAATGAAAACCGCGCGAGAGCGCCACATAGCCTATTCCAGGCTTGACCAGATAAACACCGGAGATTGAAGGCAGGTCAACGGCAGCGCGTTCCAGCTTGACGGTTACGGGCTTGTCTTCGCCTTCGCGCTGGACTGTGACTTTGACTTCCGTGCCGAGTTCGCCGCGCAAATGGTCGCGGACTTTATCCGAATTCCAGTCTAGCGAGCTTTCGCCATCCACGGCGACAATCTGGTCGCCGTAGCGCAATCCGGCGCGGGCAGCAGGCGTGTCTTTGAAGGTTTCGATGATGTAAACGCCGTGATGGCGTCCCTGGATGGAAGCGCCGATGCCGTAATACTGGCTGCGCTGTTCGAGGCGCATTTCTTCAAAGGCTTTGCGGTCGTAGTAATTGGAATGCGGATCGAGCACGCGAAGCATGCCCTGAATGGCGGCGCTGGTCAGAGGTTCGTAGCCCAACTCCTGAACGTAATTGTCGCGGATCAACTCCATCGCCTGAACATAATCTTTGGCGAGTTTGTTTTCCGCCACACGGTCGCCCGTCAGGGCGTAAGGACGAACGACGACAACGCTGACAAGCAAGCCGATGGTGATGAAAAAGATCGAAAAACGCAGCCACTGTTTTCTCACTGCCGGAACCTCCGAATTGTAATTACTTGCTCTTACCGCTGGGAAAGTGTTCAAGCGGGATCGAAAGACGAGACTGCATACTAAAGCAAAGCCGTGCGGTTGCAAACCGGAAAGCTTCCGGCCACCGCTCGGACAATCTCGTCTCTCAACGCCGTTTCCTCACCGTCCGCACGGAACGCCATCAGATTCAAAAGCTTTGGAACGGGTAGAGTACCGCAGCTTGCCACGCTTACCGGCGCGACCCATAATCCGCCATTGAAATTTCAAAAGGAGTCCCGCAAATCATGCCCAAATCCGATTTGCCCACGGCCTCGCCGGATGTCACGCAGTTGCTGCAAGACTGGCGCAACGGCGATGAAGCGGCGCGCAATGAATTGATGAGCGCGGTCTACGAGGAATTGCGCCGCCAGGCCGGGCGCTACCTGCGCCGCGAACGTTCCGACCACACCTTGCAGCCGACCGCGTTGGTTCACGAAGCCTACATCCAATTGATAGATCAAAGCCGCGTCAATTGGGAAAACCGCGCGCACTTTTTCGGCGCGGCGGCGCGCTTGATGCGCCGCATCCTGGTAGATCATGCCCGCGCGCACCAGGCCGAAAAACGCGGCAGCGGCGAGGAAAATATCGCCCTGGACGAAGCCCTCGGCGTCCCCGACAACAAAGACGTCAATCTGCTGGCACTCAACGACGCGCTGGACGAACTCGGACGCCTGGACGCCCAACAAAGCCGGGTCGTCGAATTGCGCTACTTCGGCGGCCTTTCCATCGAAGAAACCGCTGCCGTGCTGGACATCTCGCCCGCCACCGTCAAACGCGAATGGAGCATGGCCAAAGTCTGGCTGCATCGTCAAATCCGAAAGGCTTCGGACGGCTGATGCGGTCGAAGAGCGTTGTCTTGCCGGGTTTGGAGTCGGTCGTTAGAATGCCTGCTCAGAACAATACTTGCTGAAAGAGGTTTTTATGCTGCCTAATTTGCCGAGGGAGAAAGTAATGTTGCCGAAAATTGAATTCAAACCTGAAGTAAATGAGTCGCCGGACTGGAGCGAACTCACTCAGTTTTGGCTCGATGAAATGCTTGCCGACCCTGACCTGACGGATGAACAAAAACGGCGGATGCTTAAAAAAACAGAATTGCCGGAGGAGGAATGGAAACTGCCGGAATTCCCGGAAGGAGCGGAACCGCTTTCCGTCACGGTCATCAAAATGCGGCGAGGTGAATAAGCCATGATTTGGTACTGCGATCCGAGTGCGCTGGTGAAAAGATACTTGAAAGAATCGGGTAGCGACTGGTTTCGGAGTCAATGTGGCCGTCAGCAGTTATTGACAAGCATACTGATAATCGCCGAAATGGCGTCGGCATTCGGTCGCAGACAACGACAAGGAGCACTACTGAAATTCGAGGTCTACCACAGCCGTCACCTGTTCAGGAAACACCTGGAAACCAACCAGTATTCATTCCTTCCCGCAACAGAAGAAATTATCAAGCACGCTGCACGATTGATTAGCCGACAGCCGCTCGCCGCATACGATGCCCTCCATTTGGCGACCGCTATAGAATATTTGAAAGTTACAGGCGCAGACCCAAAACAGTTCTACTTCATCACCGCCGATGTCCAGCTTCAGCGCGCCGCCGAAGCGGAAGGCTTGCAAACCGAAAATCCCAACGACCGCTCATAAGTATTTCAACCGAAACTCGGCACAACAACTTTGATCCATCAACCGCAAACAAACAAAAACAACGAAAGGAACAATCAATGAACGCTCACACCAGCTTTTTTGAGAACGTCATTAACTACGTGGATCGAGCCGCCGCCCTGACCAATCATCCGAAGGGCCTGCTCGATCAAATCAAACATTGCAACAGCGTCTATCACTTTGAATTCCCCGTGCGCCACGCCGACGGCAGCATCGAGGTGGTCAAGGCCTGGCGCGTCGAACACAGTCACCACAAACTGCCGACCAAAGGCGGTATTCGCTACGCGCCGGAAGTCAACGAAGACGAAGTGAAAGCGCTGGCCGCGTTGATGACTTACAAATGCGCCATCGTGGACGTGCCCTTTGGCGGCGCGAAAGGCGCGATTCAGATTGATCCGCGCAACTACACGCTCGACCAGCTCGAACGCATCACGCGCCGTTACACGCACGAACTGGCCAAAAAGAACTTCATCGGCCCCGGCGTGGACGTGCCCGCGCCCGATTACGGAACCGGCGAACGCGAAATGGCCTGGATTGCCGACACCTACATGGCCATGAATCCCGGCCATCTGGACGCCATCGGCTGCGTCACCGGCAAACCGCTTTCGCAAGGCGGCATTCGCGGACGCAAGGAAGCCACCGGACGCGGCTGTTTTTACGCCCTTCGCGAAGCCTGTGCCCACGCCGAAGATATGAAGGCGCTGGGTTTAACGCCGGGAATCGCCGGCAAACGCATCGTCGTGCAAGGGCTGGGCAACGTCGGTTATCACGCTGCACGCATCTGCCGCGAAGAAGGACACGCTCACATCATCGCCATCGCCGAACGCGAAGGCGCGATTATGAATCCGCACGGCCTGAACGAAACCGAGGTTTTCGAGCATCGCAAAGCCACCGGTTCGATCCTGAATTTCCCCGGTGCCACCAATATCGAAAACAGCAATTCCGCGCTGGAACTGGAATGCGACGCGCTGATTCCCGCCGCGCTCGAAAATCAAATCACCGCCGAAAACGCCCCGCGCATTCAAGCCCGCATCATTGTTGAAGGAGCAAACGGTCCGACCACGCCCGAAGCTGAAGAAATTCTGCTGCAAAAAGGCGTACTGATTATCCCGGACATTTACGCCAATGCCGGCGGCGTGACGGTGTCTTACTTTGAATGGCTGAAGAACCTCTCGCACGTCCGCGTCGGACGCCTGGGCAAACGCGCCGAAGAAGCCAACGAACGTCGCATCCTGCAAGCCGTCGAAATGCTGACCGGACAGAAATTCACTGAAGACATTTTTCAGAAAGTGGCCAAAGGCTCCGACGAACAAGACTTCGTCAATTCCGGTCTGGAAGACACAATGGTTGTGGCCTATCAACGGCTGCGGGAAATCTGGCAGGGCAATTCAAACGTCCCAGACCTCCGCACGGCGGCGTTTCTGGACGCCATAGAGAAAGTCGCGCGGGCTTACGCCGAACTCGGCATCTTCCCGTAAACAACGCACTGCAAAAAACAAAACGGCTCGGCAAACAATCGGTCTGCCGAGCCGTCTTTTTTCGATTGAGCCTACAGCTTATTCGCCGCGCACATCAATTTCGCCGTCCTTCAAATCCACAACGAAGTTATTGAATGCCTTCCACAGATTCGTTATCGGCAGTTTGACGACCTCGTCAATCGTGCGTTTGAGGAAACGTGCGCCGTAAGCCGGACTGAAGCCTTTTTCGACCAGTTTGTCGAGCGCGGCTTCGCTCATTCGGATGAGCTTGCCCTGACGCTCCATCTGGCGGCGGATACCGGTCAGATAAAGCGTGGCGATTTGCTTCACTTCGTCCTGCGTCAGCGGCGAGAAAACCACGATCTCGTCAATGCGGTTGCGGAACTCCGGCGAAAAGCGCGTTTCCGCCGCGCCCAACACAGCGCGTTTGACTTCCTCGACATCGGCGGTGGTTTTGTTGCCGAAGCCTAGCGGTTTCATGTACTTCTTGAAATTCTCGCTGCCGAGGTTTGAAGTCATGATGATGATCGCGTCGGACAGGTAACACTTCTTGCCTCGTCCGTCCGTCAGCCAGCCTTCGTCGAAAGCTTGCAGGAACAGGTTCAGCAAATACGGCGAAGCTTTTTCAACTTCATCGAGCAGCAACACCGTGTACGGATTTTCGCGCAGGCGTTCAGTCAGTATGCCGCCGCGTTCGCTGCCAACGATGCCGCGCGGCATGCCGATCAATTTTTCGATGGCGACAGTGCCATCCTGATATTCGCTCATATCAATCCGCACCATCTTGCTTTCATCGCCGAACATCGTTTCGGCAACGGCTTTGGCCAGTTCGGTTTTGCCCACGCCGGTCGGCCCCAGAAATAACAGCACGCCGTCCGGTTTGTAGAAGTTTTCCTTCAGCGGGCCTTTGTTCAGACGCAGGCGTTGCGCGACGGCTTTAACAGCGTCTTTCTGGCCGATCACGCGACGGCCCAAGGTTTCTTCCAGCGTGCGGAAACGGTCGCTGGTGTCGCGGAAGATCAAGTCTTTCGGAATGCGCGATTCCTGCGAAATCACGTCAATGATGTGTTCCGGGCGAACTTGCATCACGCTTGGTTCATTGATTTCCACCTTGACCGAAGCTGTGTCCAGCCAGCCGATGACTTTGTCCGGCAAATGCAGATTGCGGATGTAGCGCGGAGCCATTTCCAGCGCCGTATCAATCGCGGCATCGGTGATCTTGACGGAATAGTTCTTTTCCAAACGCGGGCGGATGCCGTGCAGAATTTGCCGCGTTTCGACCAGGCTCGGCTCGTCCACTTTGACCAGGCGGAAGCGACGCGCCAGGGCTTCGTCTTCGGCTATGTACTCTTTGTACTCGGTCAGCGTGGTCGCGCCGATGATGCGGATTTCGCCCCGCGCCAGCGCGCCTTTGAACATATTGGCCGCATCGCTTGAAGCGCCCATCGCGGAACCCGCGCCGATGATGGTGTGTGCCTCGTCCACGAACAGGATCAAATCCTGGCGCTCTTTGACTTCGTTCATGATGCCTTGCAAACGTTCCTCGAACATTCCACGCAGCATAGTGCCGGCGACAATGCCGGCCATTTGCAATTGCACGACGTGCGCGTTGCGCAATCGCGCAGGGACTTTCTGCGGTTCCAGTTCGATCAATCGCGCCAGTCCCTCGACCACTGAAGTCTTGCCCACGCCGGGTTCGCCGACGAGCATAGGCGAATTAGCGCGTTCGCGATGGCAGAGAATTTCGACCATCTGCTGGATTTCCCTTTCCCGTCCAATAGTTGGCGGCAATTTGTCCTGCCGCGCTAGTTTGTTGAGCGACAGACCGAAATGTTTCAGATAAGGCGGCAGTTCGTATTTCTTGCGCAACACTTCGGTTTGCTCTTCGCGCGTGCGGACTTTTTGGGAAATAGTGTCGGTAGCGTAAATCGGATCCACTCCCAGGCGGCGCAAAATCTCCGCCGGGATTCCGTTTTGATCGGTGAAGAGCGTGGCGAACAGATCGTAGGATTCGATCTGTTGGCGGCCTTGCCCGCGCGCGCGTTTGAGCGCGCGGTTGAACAAGTCCCGCGTCGTATCGGCGATATACATCTTCTTGCCAACGTATTGGCGGCTCTTGGTCAACTCCTGGTCGAGCAGATGCGAAACCGCACGCGGATCAATGCCCACGGACTGCATGGTCTCGGTGAACAAACCGCCCTCGATGTCGCTGAGCGCTGTGAAGACGTGCTCGACCGAAAGAAAATTATGGTCACGGCTTTTGGAGACTTCGATTGCTCGATAAATCACCTTCTGCCCGGATTCGGAAAACTTGTCGGTCATCGGTCCTAGATCAAACACGTCCTTGTACCTCTCTTGAAATTAGTTTGTCTTGCACCACGAGTAAAAGTTTAGTCCGTCAAACTGAATCTTCACAGCCCCGGCTGCCATTCTTTTTTTTCTTAGCGTCGTGTCCTGATGAAGTTCGCTGGACGTTGTTGGAAGGAAAGCAGCGCAAAGCTACTGCCCGCTTTCCATGCTGTCAAGCTATCGTCGCTGCCAAGCCGCTGTTTGTAGCAAACAACTTTGTCATTACTATTTCGAAGATCGAGTAGCCGGAAAAAAATCACCGGCTACTCAACATCTGGTTTTTAGTGATCTTCGCCCGGCATCGGAGCGGCGGCAGGCTCCGGCAGGTTGGTAATCGCGGCGTCGGTCGTAATCATCAAGCCCGAAATGGACGCAGCGTTTTGCAGCGCGGTGCGGACGACTTTGGCCGGATCAATGATTCCCGCTTCGAGCAAATCCTCAAATTTCCGGCTGGCCGCGTTGTAACCGACGTTTTTCTTTTCCGTGCGCAGTTTGCCGACGATCAAGGAACCGTCCTGACCGGCGTTTTGCGCAATCATTCGCAACGGCTCTTCCATCGCCCGGCGCAGAATTTCAACGCCGGTTTTTTCATCGCCGGTCGCTTCAACGGCATCGAGCGCCTTGGCCG
>CAZRXE010001187.1:0-8322 GCA_964603695.1 uncultured Heliomicrobium sp. | reverse complement strand
TATTTAGTAATAAATTTTGGCCACCCTGCCGTGGTTGCCTTGCTTCATAAAATCTTCCCTCCCTACAACCCGGGCAAACCTCGGCTGTTTCCCCTACTTTGTCAGAGGAAAAAGTTATGAAACGCAGCCTCAGCATTGGCGCAGCGATCTTGACCATCATTCTGTTCGCGTTGGGCATTGCCACGCGCGACGCGCAAACGATGTCCGCCGTTACCGGTAATGGCGCGCAAACCAAAACACGCCTGGCGCAACGCTACGCGCGATTGCCGCTGCGGTTTGAAGCGAACGCCGGACAAACGGATGCGCGCGTCAACTTTCTGGCGCGCGGCGCGGGCTATGCGCTATTCCTGACGCCGCAGGAAGCCGTGTTGCAATTGCGGGGCGAACAAACGGCAAACAGCTTGAGCAATTTGCGAATGCGCTGGCTCGCCGCCAATTCTGCGCCGCGTATCACGGGCGAAGCCGAACAAGCCGGCCTGACGAATTATCTGACCAAACGCGACCACGAAACGCGCGGCGTCAAAAGTTTCGGACAGGTCAAATACGAAAGCGTCTGGCCGGGCGTGGACCTGATTTTTTACGGCAACCAGCAGCAGCTTGAATACGATTTCCGGCTTGCGCCGGGCGCGGACGCCGGACGCATTCGATTCGCGATTGAGGGCGCGGAGCGCGTCGTTGTCGAATCCGACGGCTCGCTGGCCTTGACGACGAACGGACAACTGGCGCGCTGGCTCCCGCCGGTCGCCTATCAGGAAAGCAACGGCGCGCGGCGCGAAATCGCCTGCCGCTATCGCGTCGTCAAACGTGGCGCGCAACATCGGATTGAATTCGCGCTGGGCGCTTATGACCGGCGGTTACCGCTGGTGATTGATCCGGTTTTTGTTTACTCGACCACGCTGGGCGGCTTGATCGAAGACGCGGCTCTCGGCGTGGCGGCGGATGAGGCCGGAAACACTTATGTCGCGGGTTATACCGCGTCAGCGGATTTCCCAACCGCCAATCCGCTGCAAGCGTCGCTTGCCAGCCAAGCGCGGACAGATGCCTTTGTGCTGAAGATTGCGCCAGGCGGCGGCACGCTGGTTTACAGCACGTTCTTGGGCGGCGCGGGAACGGACGTGGCCAACGCCATCGCCGTGGATGCGATGGGCAATGCCTACGTCACCGGACATACCGATTCGCCGGACTTTCCCAGTGCAGCGACGGGCGTCCAGCCGACGGCGGGCGGATTCAACGAAGCCTTTCTGGTCAAGCTGAATCCGAGCGGTTCGCAATTGATCTATTCCGCACGACTGGGCGGCAGTTATGACGACCGCGCGCTGGCGTTGGCCGTGGACGCGGGCGGCAACGCTTATGTCGCGGGGCAGACCGATTCGCCGGAATTTCCCGTCGTCGGTTCCACGCGCACCACCGAATTCGCCACGCTGTTCAAATCCGCCGACGCCGCGGCGAATTGGAACGCGAGCGGCAATGGACTGCCCAATTCAACCGTGCGGGCAATCGCCTTTAACCCAACCAACAACGCGGAAATGCTGGCCGGAACAAATCTGGGCTTGTTCCGAACCGTGAACGGCGGCGGGCAATGGAACGCCGTGGCGCTGCCCACGCTGAGCGGCGGAACGCTTGCGGTTTCCGCCATTGCCTTCGATCCGAAAACGCCCGCGACCATTTACCTGGGCACTTCGGCGGGCGTTTACAAAAGTTTCAATGGCGGGCAGAGCTTCCAATTGCGCAGCATCGGCCTGGCCAATCGCGCCGTCGCTCGATTGGCGATTGATCCCGTCAACACGGCGACGCTTTACGCGGCCACGACGGCAGGCGTGTTCAAAACCACCGACGGCGGCGAAAGCTGGTTGGCCTTTAACTCTGGACTGAGCGACCTGACGATCAACGCTCTGGTGATCAATCCGAACGAACCTGCGACGCTTTATGCCGGAACAGCGCGCGGCGTATTCAAAACCGTCAACGGCGCAACGGCCTGGACGGCGGCGAGCAATGGCTTGAGCGCAACCACCACTCCGCCCGCCATTGCCGCGCTCGCGATTGATCCGGTTGCGCCGGCGACGCTTTACGCGGCCGTGACATCGGCGACGGGTGCGGTGTTGTTCAAAACTGCGGACGGCGGCGCGAACTGGCGGGCCAGCGATACCGGATTGACAACGACAATCGGCGGCGTGCAAATGCGCGCCGTGCCCACGGCATTGGCGATTTCCACGATGACGCCCGCGACCATTTACGCCGCCACGCCGCTGGGTTTGTTCAAAAGCGCGGACGGCGGCAGCGCGTGGACGTTAATGAGCAAAGGCATCACCAATCTGAGCCTCAGCGCCGTGGCGATTGACGCGGCGGGCGTGGTTTACGCCGGAGCCGTGGCCTGCACCGACGCTTTCGTGGCCAAGGTGAACCCCGCCGGTTCGGCGTTGGTTTATTCAATGGTCTTCGGCGGCGCGGATTGCGACATTGCGCGCGGCCTGGCCGTGGATGCGGCGGGCGCGGCCTGGGTGACGGGCGACACAATGTCAGCCAATTTCCCCGTCGTCACGCCGCGACAAGCGCGGCTCAACGGCGCGGGCGATGCCTTCGTCGCCAAGCTCAATGCGGCGGGTTCGGCGTTTGGCTTTTCCACCTTCCTGGGCGGCAGCAGCGCGGAATCCGGTTACGGCATTGCGCTGGATGCAGCGGGCAATGCCGTTGTCGTGGGCGAAACCTCTTCGACAAACTTCCCGGCGGCCAATGGCTACAAAACCACTGCGGGCGGCGGCGCGGACGGCTTCATCGCCAAATACAAAGCCGATGGTTCCGCCATCGAATATGCCAGCTATTTCGGCGGCAACAGCACGGATCAGATTTTCGCCGTCGCCGTGGACAAAGGCGGTAGCGCCTGGGTCACTGGAACGTACTTTTCCAGCGAATTCCCCGCCGTCAATCCCTTGACCACACCTGACAATCTGTTCGGCGCGCTGTTCGTTGCGCGTTTCGGCGCGGACGGCAAACAGTTGTTGTTTGCCAGTAAGATCAACAGCGGTTCGACGGACATTGGCCGCGCCATCGCCGTGGACGCCGCCGGCAATGTTTATGTGGCGGGCATCGCCAACGGTTTTTCGTTCCCGCTGATCAATCCAATTCAGTCTTCCAACGGAACGCCGAACGCTTTTGCGTTGAAGCTGGCACCGACGGCGGACGCAGCCGTGACGCTTGCCGATTCGCCCGACCCTGTGTTGGCCGGCGGGCAACTGACTTACACCGCGACGGTCGCCAATCGCGGTGACCTGCCGCTGACGGCAGTGCGGCTGACGGATGCTTTGCCGCAAGGCGCAACGCTGTTTTCAGCCACGGCTTCTCAGGGCGCTTGCAGCGGCGCGGCGACCGTCACTTGCGAATTGGGCACGCTCACTGAAGGTGCTTCGTCGCGCGTGACCATCGTCGTCAACGCGCCGCTGTCTGGAACGGTCGGCAACACAGTCAATGTGACCGCCGCCGAAACCGAAGCGAACACGCAAAACAACAGCGCCACGACGACCACTCAGATCGCCACCGCCGATCTTTCGCTGACGGTTACACCTTCGCTGTTGCGAGTGGCACCGGGCGGCAGACTTTCGTGGCTGTTGACGGTCAGGAATCTGAGCAGTCAGCGCGTTCCCGGCGTCAGGCTCAGCGACACACTGCCCACCGAAACAACCTTTGTTTCCTGCTCGACGCCGCTGGGCGGCAATTGCGGGGGCGCGGGTAACGAACGCAACGCCACATTGCCCAGCCTGGATGCCAACGGCGCAGCAACCGTCATCATCACGGCGATGGTCAACGGCAATCTGCCGCCGACAGGTTCAATCACCAACGTGGCGCGCCTGGAACCCACCGCCTTCGACCCGAACTCAAGCAACAACGAAGCACGCGCCACAACGCTGCTGACCGCGCCGCTTCCCGGCGAAGCGGCAAACGGCTTGCTCGCTTTCAGTTCGTCCACCAGCGGCTTTTTCGGAATCAATATCAGCCGCCCTGACGGCAGCGGGCGATTTTTGTTTTCAACCGGCCAATCGCCGGCCTGGTCGCCGGACGGTTCCAAATTGCTGGCGAATATTGGCCGTCCATTGGTGATGCTGGATGCGGACGGAAGCGGACGGCAATTCACGGTGACGGGCGATGCGGACGGTTTTTCGTGGTCGCCGGACGGAACGCGCATCGCGTATTACAGTTTTTCCAACGGCGTCTTCATCATCAATGCCGACGGAACCGGCGAGCGCAACATCCTCCGGCAATTCACCGGTCGAATCGGCGTGACCTTGAAATGGTCGCCGGACGGAACCAGGTTGTTGCTGGCCGAGGATCAACTCGACGGGCTGTACAGTTTCAACATTGACGGAACCGGCGTGACGCGATTGACGAACGCCAATTCCTCCAGGCCGGACGATCAACCCGACTGGTCGCCAGACGGAAGCCGAATCGTTTTCATCAGCCGCCGCGACCATTCCAACGGCGAGCTGTATGTCATCAATGCCGACGGCAGCAACCCCGTGCGACTGACAACCAGCACCAACGAATCGAAACGCTATCCGGCCTGGTCGCCAGACAGCAAAAAAATCGCCTACGCCGGCGGCAATGACATCGTCATCATCAACGTTGACGGCACTTCGCCGTCACGCTTTGTCGGTGCCAACGTCAACATCGGTTTGGACTGGCAGCGCGCGGCGGCCAGTCAACCTCGGATGCTGGTCATTTCCGGCAGATTGCGCGGCGGGAGTTTCGATTCCTTCACTTCGACAATGATCGAATTGACTGGAACGCGCACGGCCACTGCGTTGGCCGCGTCGGATGGGTCTTACTCGTTCGGCTTCCTGCCCGAAGGCGGCACTTATACGATCAAACCCAACTCTCCGTTTTTCCGTTTCGATCCGCCGAGCCGGACTTATGCCAATCTGACTGCGGACCAGACCGGCGCGGATTTTGCCGCGACGCGCCCCGTCACCGTCCTGCGCGGACGCATCACGGATTTCGCGGGCGCGCCAATGGCGGGCGTCACCGTCAGCAACGGTTCAACGCGCACCGAAACCGATGCCGAGGGCAATTACGTGTTCACCACCACGTCGGCGACGCAGGTCACCATCACGCCCGGCGGCGGACAAACGAACATTCAATTCGAGCCGGCCTTCATCACACTGCCGATCAGGGAAAGCCTGCTGGTCGCCAATTTCAAAGGCGTTCGCCTGCCCTTCCGCATCAGCGGGCAAGTGACCAGCAATAACGGCGCGGCGGTGGCGGACGTGACGGTTTCGCTGGCGGGCGGCGGACGCAATACCACGGCGACAACAGACAGCCAGGGACGCTACGAGTTCGCCAATCTGCCGGGCGGATTCATTTACACGGTCAGCGCCGCGAAATCCGGCGTGACAATTTCGCCCGCCGTGCGCCGCGTGGCGCTAGGCAGGGATTTGGATTTGCGCTTTTTTGCCGGCGTCGGTTCGCTGACCGGCGTTTCGGCGGCCAGTTACAGTCCGCGCGCCGTGACCGTGGCCGGAATCGTCGCGTTGTTCGGGCAAGGGCTTTCCACCAATACCGTCGTCGCTACCGGCACAACGCTGCCCGTCACGCTGGACGGCGTTTCGGTGTTCCTGACGCATCGCAACGTGGGCGTCCGCCAATGCCGCCTGTTTTTCGTTTCACCCGGACAGATCAACGCGGCGCTGCCGCCGATTGAAAGCTCCCAGGATGACGCGGCGATTTACGCCGGCGAAGCCCTGGTCGAAGTCCGCAGAGGCTCGCAAGTGCTGGCCGCCGGTTCCATTGAAATCGAGCGCGCCGCGCCTGCCGTCTTTACGGCAGATGCCAGTGGCAGCGGCTTTCCGCTGGCGGTCGCCTTGCGCGTGCGGGCGGACGGTTCGCAAGTCTTTGAACCGGTCGCGCGTTTCGATTCGGCATCGGGGCGATTCGTCGCTGTGCCGATTGATCTGAGCAATCCGGCGGAACAGGTCTTTTTGGTCTTGTTCGCCACGGGCTTGCGCCATCGCGGCGACGCGGCGGATGTCGCGCTGAAAGTCGGCAACGAAAACGCGATGATCACCTTTGCCGGCGCGGCTCCGGGACAAACCGGCGTGGATCAACTCAACGCGCTGTTGCCGCGTTCGCTGACGGGCAGCGGCGAAGTAACGGTGTCGCTGACCGCCGACGGCAAAACGTCCAACGCAGTCAAACTCAATTTCAGGTAATCGGGAGAAACCGCCATGAAGTCAGCCTTTTCTTTTTCGACAGTGGGACAGGCTTCAGCCTGTCCACACCGTGAACAGACTAAAGTCCATTCCACGCTCTTTGCGATTTTCGTTTGCACCAGCCTGCTGATGGCGGTGTGGCAAATGCGCGCGGTTTCCGCCCGGCAACACCTGGAAGCAAACGCGGCTTGCGGCGCTGGCGGAACACGCTTTCAAGCGGCGGACAACTTTTTTGACGCGACGGACACGCGCGCCGCAGTAACGGGCGATTTCAATCGCGATGGATTGCCGGATTTGGCGGTCTTGCGGCGCGTGCGGAACGGCAGCAACGAACTGGTGGCGCTGGCCGGAAATGGCCGCGCGCAATTCGCGCCCGTGTTTCAACGTAGTTTCCGTTTGGCGGATGTTTCTCCGTTCAATGCGCTGACCGTGGCGGATTTCAATGGCGACGGTAGGCCGGATCTGGCCGCCGCCGTTGATGCCACGCCGGTCTTGCTGGGACGCGGCGATGGCACGTTCACCGCCGCCGCGCTGCCGGGCAATTTCACGTTTGCGTCCGTTGCCGCCGCAGATTTCAACAGCGACGGAAAAATGGATTTGGCCGCCGTCACCTTCTCAGGAGAATCGCGCGTGATGATGGGCAATGGCGACGGCACGTTTGCGCAAGGCGCGCCAATCACAACCGGCTCGTTCAGTTCCATCAACTCCGCCATCACCGCCGTGGAGTTGAACAATGACGGCAAGCCGGACTTGTTCATCAGTGCCGGCTCGTCCGCCCGAGCCTACCTGAACAACGGCGCCGGCGGCTTCACCGCCACCGGACAAGCGCCAATCGCCAATTCACTGAACGGCTTCGCGCTCGGTGATTTCAATGGCGACGGCAATCAGGACCTGGTGATTTCGTCTTTCACGGATCCTTACAGACTTCATCTAGGCGACGGGCGAGGAATGTTCGGCGCGCCCGCTTCGCTGTCAGGCGGCGGCGGTGCGCTGACGGTCGCGGATTTGAACAAAGACGGACGCCCGGATTTGATCGGAGCGGGCAGCGGCAGCATTGGGACGAGAAGCGGCAGCGTCGTCGTACTGCTCAACAGCGCCGGCGGCTTCACCGCGCGTAACGTTTATCTGGCGGGGCGTTCGGTGAGCATGGCGGTCGTGGCGGATTTCAATCTGGACGGCCAACCGGATGTCATCGCCGTCAATCAAGACTCGGATTCTTTCCCCGTTTTTCCCACACTGACCTTTCTGGCCAGCGACGGCACAGGGCGTTTGCTCTCCGGCCTGCAAATCCCTGAAAGCGCCGGCATCAGCGAAGTCACCGTGGCCGACCTCAATCAAGACAATCGCCTGGACGTGATTCTGACCGGCAGCCAGTCTTTTTCTTCCAACAACGGCGTGCTGGTGTTGTTGCGCAACGCGCAAGGCGGTTTTGAAACGGCGCAGCGTTATTTGCCGCAAGGTTTCAGCCAAAACTATCTGGACGCGGTTGCCGCCGATTTCAACAACGATAATTTGCCGGACATCGCCGCACTGGCATCCAGCGGATTTCAAACCAACGGCTTCGTCACCATTTTTTCCGGCACGGGCAATGGCCGCTTCAATCAGGAGCGTTCGCGCAATTTCAATCTCGGCAATAATCCGGTGGAACTGGTCGCCGCCGATTTCAATCGCGACGGCTTCGTGGATTTGGCGACGGCCAATTCCGCCGGCAACGATGTTTCCGTGGCCTTGAACGACGGACGCGGCGGCTTTCTGGCCGAAAGCAGGCTGCCTGCCGGACTCGATCCGCAATCGCTGTTGGCGGCTGATCTTAACGCCGACGGCAATCCGGACCTGGCCGTGGCCAATCGCAACAGCGCCACGGTCTCGCTCTTTTTCGGCGACGGGCGCGGCGGCTTTCTGCACGTGCCAATGGGCGTCAACGGCAATCCGCGCGCGGTCTTTGCGGCGGATGCCACCGGCGACGGCAAACTTGATCTGATTGTTCCGCTCGGCAATGTGGCGGCGGTTTCGGTTCTGCCGGGAATGGGCGCAGGAAATTTTGGGTCGCCGATGATGACCGCGCTGAACGTCACGCCGTTGGAAGCGACGGCGGCGGATTTCACTGCCGACGGCAAAGTTGATC
>CAZRXE010001186.1:0-2539 GCA_964603695.1 uncultured Heliomicrobium sp. | reverse complement strand
CGGAACGACCGGCCAGCCCAAAGGGATGTTTCATGCGCACAAGGATTATGCTCTGATTGCTCAAAACACAGGCGTCGAACTGTTCGGACTGACCGAACAGGATCGGACGTTTTCCGTCGCCAAACTCTTTTTCGTTTATGGGCTGGGCGGGAATCTGGTGCTGCCCTGGTATGTCGGAGCCAGCATTGTGCTTTATCCCGGCTCGCCGCGTTTGGCCGCAGACGTGCTGGAAACCCTGGAGCAATTCAAACCGACAGTGCTTTACAGCGTGCCGACGGCTTACATCACCAAGCTGACGGTTTTGGAAAGCTCAAGACGTTATGACTTGAGCAGTTTGCGCCTGTGCATTTCGGCGGGCGAAGCTTTGCCGGCGGCAATTTGGCAACAATGGAAAACACAAACCGGCCTGGCGATTCTGGACACGATTGGATGCACTGAAACCTTTCACACCTTTCTGGCCAACCGTCCTGACGATCTACGTCCCGGCAGCAGCGGCAAACCCTCGCCCGGTTATGAAGTGCGGATTGTTGACGAAGCCGGACGCGATTTGCCGCCGGGTGAAATCGGCAATCTGCTGGTCAAAGGCGAATCAACTGCGCTCTTTTACCTGCACCAATACGAAAAGAGCCGACAGACTTTTCAGGGCGAATGGCTGGCCACCGGCGACAAATACTATGTTGATGACGACGGCTTTTATTGGCACACCGGACGCGGCGACGACATGCTCAAGGTCGGCGGATTGTGGGTGTCTCCGGTCGAAGTGGAAAGCGCGTTGCTCAGTCATCCGGCGGTCTTGGAATGCGCCGTCGTCGGTTTGCCGGATGCCCAGCAGATGACCAAACCCAAAGCCTTCATCCGACTGCGGGAAGGTTATGCGCCGGACACGGCATTGTTGCGCGACGTGCTGCGGCATTGCGGAGAAAAACTGCCGGCGCACAAATGCCCGCGCTGGGTTGATTTTGTAAAGGAATTGCCGCGAACCGCCACGGGGAAAGTTCAGCGTTACAAACTACGCACGTAAAATTCGGAGGATGAATTTGATGAACGCATTCACTGAAGCAATCAATGCGCTGGCGTTAAAGCTGGGTGAGGCAATCGGACTTTCAACCGAGATTGCGGCACTGAGCCTGAAATCCAAGCTGTTGCTCTTATTGCTGATCCTCATCGTGCCGTTTGGAATCGCGTTGCTGCTTGTTTGGCTCATCACGCGCCCGCTTACATTCATCGGTCGAAAGGCGCGAAAAGCTGGAAGCTGGGCGGTCATGGAAGCTCCGACGGCGTTGCTATTCCTGGCCGGCCTGCTGTTAATCGGATTCACCGCTTGGATGACGTACGACCATTTGCAGGAAAGCCGAGTCTCCATCGCGGCGGGTTTGCGAACGGAGGAAAGTTACAAGCTGGCGCAGACCTTGAAACTGGTGACCGAACGTCAGAATCCACGTATCAAGATGACGCTTCTGGAAATCAACGCCGGCGCAAACGACACCGGCCTTCTGGAAAACGGCGTCATTCAATTGGCACTGGTTCCCGGCGCTCTTCCTCCAATGCCGAATGCGCGAAGCGTTGCCACACTGACAGGTTCCGCGCCGTACAATTTGCTGGCGCGAGACGATGTGAACGAACGAGTCATTTACTTTCTGACGCAAACACTGGCGCAATTCGGCAATGAATTTACGCCCGCCGCGCCAACTGAGAAAGACGCTCCGAAAGCTAACGGCGTGACGATTCAAAAACCCGACACCGCGACCGCCGCGCCTTTGCATCGAGGAGCCGCGGAATTTTATGACCGAGATAAAACGCCCTTTGTTTTTCGTCACTTCAGACTCATCGCGATTCTGGTCGCCGCGATGGCCTTGATTGGACTGTGGCGTTGGAGAGTCAAACACCTGACCAAACCGAAACCGGCGGTTCAAGAAATCACTTTTTCTCCCCCAACGGGACGAGAGCCGTGGACATTCGCCAACATTTTGCGAGACCTGTCAAATTAGTTGAAGCGTTGTTAGCGAATCCTTTGGAGTGCGGCGGCTCCAGTAAGCCAAACTAAAGACTGAAAAGAATTCCGAAGATTTCCTGATCTTCTATGGTCAGAAGCCTGCTCAGGGCTTAGACTCAGCAAGCATTTTTCTCTATCTATAAACCTCCCTTCAAAAACTGCACCTGACCAAAGAAAGGACTTAATGAAAATCCTGCTGTACAACCCTGACAACGGGGTGACGCGCAACTTTATGCCTCATCTGTGGATGTTCCTGCTCAAATCGCTGACCCCGGAGGAGCATGAAGTCATCTTGATTGACGGCAATGCGCAGGAGCTGGATGAGGCGGGCATTGCGCGGTTCGTGCGCGAAAACAACATTGGTCTGGTCGGCATCGGCGCAATGACCAGAATGATCGCCAAAGCCTATCGAATGGCTGACGCCGTGCGCGCCGCCGGCGTTCCCGTCGTGATGGGCGGCCCGCACGTCACCGAAGTGCCGGACGAAGCGCTGGGGCGCGACGGCGGCCCGCGACACGCCGACGCCATTGCGCTGGGCGAAGCCGA
>CAZRXE010001185.1:0-3840 GCA_964603695.1 uncultured Heliomicrobium sp. | reverse complement strand
GGAGGTAACACCCATGCCAGACGGATGCCTGCCATCACCCGACACCCAGCTTGCGGAGTTGATCGTCGAGAAGCTACGCCAGCAGAAGCTCATTCCAGCAAACCGTATTCCCGAACTGAAAGCCAACATTGCCAAGGGCGCTGTTCGCCAGGAGGATTGGCGCTCGATGATCGAACTTGCGCTGCCTCGTCAAACCGATGACAAACAGGAGGGGCGCGATGAATAAAGGAATCACCCGCGTGGCGCTGAAGAAATTCCGCGGTGCCACAACACATACGACATTGGAGTTCCACCCGGATAAGCCGCTGGTGTTGATCTTCGGAGAGAACGGCACGGGCAAGTCGAGCCTGATTGATGCGATTGACTTCGTCTGCAACAAGTCCGCCGGTTCCATTGACGACCGAAGCTCCACCGACGCGAAAAAGCATCTGCCCGCCATCGGCTGCAAGGTCAAAGAGATTGAAGTCGAATTGGCCTGCGGCGGCGACACCTGGGTCGCGCAGCACAACGGCAAGGAGATAGTCGTCAACGGGCCATCGCCATCGCCACCGGCTTTCATTCTGCGCCGCAGCCGGTTGCTCCGGCTGGTCGAAGCCGAACCCAGCAAGCGTTACGACGAATTGCGAAGCTTCATTGATGTCGGCGGCGTGGAGGCCAGCGAGCAATCCTTGCGCGTGGCGATGAACGAGTCCAACAGCCGGCTGAACACTTTGTCGCAACAGAAAGTCGAAGCCGACGCCGCGCTCAAACAGCTTTGGTTGGCCGAACGCGAGCCGGATTTCACGTCCGCATCCGAACTGGACTGGGCGCGGGAAAAGGCTTCGATCAACACGGCGCACCTTCAAACTGAACTCCGCGAGATTGACGACTTGCTGACCTACTTCGAGCGTGCCGCCACTCAACAGAACAATGCCGCCACAGCCGAACGGAACAGCGAAGCTCCCCGAAAGAATCTGGCCGAGCTTCAGGCAGAAGCCGAAGCAGGCGTCCCAAACGGAGCCGCAATCAATCTCAAGCTGGCGGATTTGTTGCGCCGCGCGGATGAATACCTGGCCTCGCAGCAGGAGGTGAAGGAATGTCCCGTCTGCAATTCCGCCGTTGAACTGGCCAAGCTGCGGGCGGAAATTGCCGCGCGCATCGCCGACCTGCGCCAGCCCGACGACCTCAACAAACGTTTGTCGGCGGCCAGAACCGCCTGCCAGAACGCCGAGGCCGTGGCCGACAACGCGAAGAAGCAATTCGCCGCCGCCGCGCGTCCACTGGCCTTGGCGCTGCAAAGCTCGAAGCTTCAGCTTGTGAGCGAGGCGGAGATCAACTGGGAAGAGTACGCGCAACTGTTGAAAGCGCCCGCCGATGCAGCAACATCGCAAGTGCAACAAGCCGAAGTCCTGCTCGCCGTCCAGCAGGCCGAACAACTGCTTGCCAAGCTCGATGTGCTGCGCCAGCGGCTGGCCCACTGCCAGAGCCAGTTGCGCAAAGACCTGGCGCAGCACAACGCCATCAAACAAGCCTACGAGCGCGCGCTTGAAACCGAAGCCTCCAGCCGCGAAGAGGAAATCGTCCTGCAACGTTTGAAACTGGCGCTTCAACTCGTTCACGACACGCGCATCGCGTTCACCCAGCGCGTGCTCGACGAAGTGAAGGAAGAATGCCGCCGCCTGTATTCCCGCATTCACCCGGACGAGCCTTACGAACTGAGCCAGTTGAAGCTGGACGAAAAGCGCAAAGGCTCGCTGCATCAAATGGCCAGCTTTGAAGGCTTCGCCGATGTCGTGCCGCAGGCCTACTTCAGCGAATCCCACCTGGACACGCTGGGGTTCTGTTTCTGGCTGGCCGTTTCCAAACTGTCCAGCAACGGCGAAGCGATCATTGTCATTGATGACGTGTTCACCTCGGCGGACAACGTCCACCTGTCGCGCATCGCCGATTTGCTGGTCGAAGAGTGCGATAAATTCCGGCAGGTCATTATCACCTCGCACAACCGCCGCTGGCAGACGCTGTACGATTACCGCCGGCTTCCCGAAAACAAGACCTGCTTCGTGCAATTGCTGCTCTGGCGGCGGCACGGCGGCATACGGCACCACGAAGCCAAGTTGATGATTGGCGAGTTGCGCGATTTGCTGAAGGCCCCTATCCTCGACCGCCAGTCCGTGCCTGGCAAGGCGGGCGTGCTGCTGGAAGGATTGTTTGAATATCTGACGATTCAATACCGCTGCAGCATGCAGCGCGCGCTGCAATACACGCTGCGCGATTACTGCAACGGCGTCAAAAAGCTGGCCCCGAAGCTGAAAATTTATCGTCAGGCTACGAACGGGAACGACGGACAAGCGCAGGAGTATTTGACCGTGCAACAGTTGATTCAGGAAATCAGCGACAACTACTGCGTACGGAACCTGCTGGGCGGCCACGCAAATCCTGCGGGCGAAGAAATCCCCGACCATGACGCCCGGCGCTTCGGCGAACTGACGCTGCAATTGATCGAAACGCTGGCCTGCCCGGCGTGCGGCGAAATCGCGCGCAAACGAAACGGCGACCATTTCACCTGCGGCTGCCGCACCATCCGAATGGAGCCGGTTGAATTGAGGTGATTCAACGTTGATGTCGTTGCGCCGGATTCGGCTCCGTGGGAGCAAAATGTTTATAGCGCCAGCGCAAAGATTATTTTTAAGCCCCGTCGGAGCGACATCCCACATCCCGCTACAAAGGAGTTTTGGGAAACAAACCTTGATCTGTAGTACCGGCTCAGACCTCTTCGCCGCGTAGCGGCGTTTGAGTTTAGCCGTGGGTGAAACCCACGGAAAGCGGGCAAATTTTCTCTCGCGTCGCGTCAGCGACGATTGAACTCAGGCGTCGCTGACGCGACGCGAAGATATTTCCTGCCTGCCCCGGCGTTGAAACGCCAATGGCGTTAAGTTAAGAGATTTTCCGCTTAAAGCCCTGAAAGGGCGGCATTTAGTAGCCCAGGGCAGCGCCCTGGGTGAAGGCGAAATAGATGACAAGCCCTGAAAGGGCGTAAGAATCACCTGCTGTTTCGCCCTTTCAGGGCTTGTCAAACTTGCGGTGCAACTACCTGGGGCGTTGCCCCAGGCTATTGGATAGCGCCCTTTCAGGGCTTTGGCTTAACTTAATGCCATTGGCGTTCAAACGCCGGGCTAAGATCAGCCGTCGCTTCGGCAACGAAGAACAGGCTGAGACGATCTATAACCATTGCGCGCCGCTGGCGCTGAAAACCCTGCGCAAGCATTTGACGACCACAGGCGCTTAGCAAGAGCGCGACGCAGGTAGATTGAACCGCGAACTATGAAGACCAAACTGGAATTGACCTGGATCGGCAAGGAACGCCGCCCGCGCCTGGAACCGCGCATCCTGCTGGAAGACCCCGCGCGCTCTTACCACGCCGCACACCGCGTCACCGACCACGACCAATTCGACAATCGCCTGATCTTCGGCGACAACCTGCTGGCCTTGAAGGCCCTGGAACAAGAATTCACCGGCAAGATCAAATGCATTTACATTGATCCGCCGTACAACACGGGCAGCGCATTCACACATTACGATGATGGGTTGGAGCATTCACTGTGGCTGACGATGATGCGAGACAGGCTGGAAATATTACGAGCGTTGCTGAGCGAAGATGGATCACTATGGATGACCATTGATGACAACGAGGCGCATTACCTGAAGGTTTTGTGCGATGAGGTTTTTGGAAGAAGTAACTTTGTAGCCAACGTGCTTTGGCAGAAGTCTCACACAAGAGAGAATCGGACAGATATTTCAACAGTACATGACCACGTTCTTGTTTTCTCCAAGCAGCGTGAAATCTTCAAAAACACCCGTAAC
>CAZRXE010001184.1:0-4607 GCA_964603695.1 uncultured Heliomicrobium sp. | reverse complement strand
TCCACGCCGAAGCGGCGGAGAGAAGGCTGAGCACAATGGTGGCCGGCCCGTACGGCGATTCCTTCCTGATCCAACATCCGTCCGACTTCTTCGGTTTTGCGATCTTGAAGCACAAAAGAAAGCACGCCGACTTTTTCTCGTGCGGTGCCGATCAGACGCAAGCCTTTGATTTGGGACAGGTGTCCCGTCGCGTATTGCAACAGTTCGTGTTCGTACTTCGCGATAGCCCGCCGACCGATTTTTTCCACATAGTCAAGGGCGGCTCCTAAACCAATCGCATCGGCGATGTTCGGCGTGCCGGCTTCAAATTTGTAGGGCAGGGAATTGTAGGTCGTCTTTTCAAAGGTCACCGACGCGATCATATCGCCGCCGCCGAAGATGGGCGGCATTGCTTCCAGCCAGTGGCTTTTGCCGTAAAGCGCGCCGATGCCCGTCGGGCCGCAGACTTTGTGACCGGAGAAAGCGTAAAAATCGCAATCAAGTTCGCGCACGTCCACTTTCAAATGCGGAGTGGCCTGCGCGCCGTCAATCAGCACGGGAATGTCCTGCGCGTGTGCCAGTTCGATGATGCGTTTGACGGGATTGATCGTGCCCAGCGCGTTCGAGATGTGATTGACCGCGACCAGTTTCACCTTCCGATTGAGCATCGCGGCGAATTCATCCATCAGCAATTCGCCGGCGTCGTTGATTGGAATGACGCGAAGCTTCGCGCCGGTTTGTTCGCAAAGCATCTGCCAGGGAACGATGTTCGAGTGATGCTCAAGCGTTGAAATGATGATCTCGTCTCCGGCATGGACGAATTTGCGACCGTAACTGAGCGCGACCAGATTGATGCCGGCGGTTGTCCCGCTGGTGAAGATGATTTCGTGCGAATCGGCGGCGTTCAGGAAGCGTTGGATTTTGACGCGCGCGTCTTCGTATTCGCGCGTCGCCAGTTGGCTCAAGGAATGCACGCCGCGATGCACGTTCGAGTTTTGCTCGTTGTAGTAACGATTGAGTGCGTCAATCACCACTTGCGGTTTTTGCGAAGTGGCGGCGCTGTCCAGATAAACGAGCGGTCGCCCGTGGACTTTCTCCGTCAAAATCGGAAAGTCCTGCCGGATGCGATGAACATCGAATTTGTTCAAATCGGCCTGCACTTTTTGGGTTTCCTGTGCGGCTTGCATTATTGATTGACCTCCAAACTCTGGTGCAGTTTGTCCAGCACCGTTCTGTCCAATTGTTCGCGGACGGATTTAAATTTGATCTTGCGGATGACATCTTCGGCAAACCCGTAAGTCAGCAGCGCCCGCGCCTTATCTGCCGAAATGCCGCGCGAGGCCAAATAAAACAACTCGTCGTCTTCCAATTGGCCGACCGTCGCGCCATGCGAACACTTCACGTCGTCGGCGAAAATTTCCAGTTCCGGTTTGGTGTCCACGTGGGCTTCTGGCGAAAGCAGCAGGTTTTTGTTGAGCTGCCGCGCGTCGGTCAACAAAGCGCCTTCGCGGACGAAGACCTTGCCGTTAAACACCGCGCGACTGCGTCCGTCCAGAATGCCTTTGTAAAGCTGATGACTGGCCGAATGCGGTTTCCGGTGATCAATCACCGTGTGGCTGTCCGTGTGCTGATTGCCTGTGACGACATACAAACCGTCAATCGTCGTTTCGATGTTTTCATCGTTGACCGCCACGTTCAGGTTGTGGCGCGCAATCCGGCCGCCGAGCGAAACTGCGCATGACGTGTAATTGCTGCCGCGTTGCTGGTGGACTTCGGTCGTGGCGATGTGAAAGGCGCGCTCGCTCTCTTCCTGCAAGCGGTAATGAGCGAGCACCGCGCCTTCAGCGGCAAAGACTTCCGTGACGGCGTTGGTGAAATACACGCCGTCATTCGGCGAAGCGTAAGTTTCAATCACCGTGGCAATCGAACCTTCTTCGGCCACGATCAACAAGCGCGGATGCGAAACCGTCGCTTCCGCCGAAGTCGAAACGAAAAACAAATGGATCGGCGTAGCGACGGCTTTGCCTTTGGCGATGTGAACGAAGGCACCGTCGCCCAGATTCGCCGTGTTCAGCGCCGTGAAGACCTGGTCGCGGTAATCGGCATAAACGCCCAAATGATTGCTGACTGTTTTGCCAAGCTCCGCCGGAACTTCGGCCAGATTGCAGACCGTGACGCCGTCGGGCAAGCCGCTCAGGTCTGACAGTTCGCGCGCGAACAATCCGTTGACGAATACCAACTGAGAGCGATGCGATTCGGCAAAGGTGAACGGCGCGATTGCTTCTGCCGTCAGCCCGCCCAATTCCAAATCGAGCAATTGCCGAAACGGAGTTTTCAGAATCGGCGCGACGCTGGTGTACTTCCAGGCTTCGACGCGCGTCGTCGGAAAATCGAGTTCTTCAAAACTTTCAGCCGCGCGCCCGCGCAAATTTACCAGCCAAGCCGGGTCTTTGGTTTCCCGCGTTTTGGCGAAAAGCTTGTACGCTGAAAAATGGTTTTCCTTCTCTTTTGCTGCTTGAGCCATAGTCTTTATGCTGCCGCGCCGGCGGTCTTGATCCAATCGTAGCCTTTCTTTTCCAGTTCCAGCGCCAGGTCTTTGCCGCCGGATTTGACGATCTGGCCGCGATACAACACGTGAACGACATCCGGTTCGATGTAATCCAGTAAGCGTTGATAGTGCGTGACCAGAATGATGGCGTTGTCTTTGTT
Source organism: uncultured Heliomicrobium sp. (assembly GCA_964603695.1). GTDB lineage: Bacteria > Acidobacteriota > Blastocatellia > RBC074 > RBC074 > RBC074. The sequence continues at coordinate 1,919 of CAZRXE010001184.1, read as the reverse complement.
GGCGAGTTTGTTGACGCCGCCCGCGACAATGCGCAGCGCGTCAATGTCCAGGCCGGAATCGGTTTCGTCCAATACGGCCAGTTTCGGTTCCAGCACGGCCATTTGCAGGATTTCATTGCGCTTCTTTTCGCCGCCGGAAAAACCTTCGTTGACCGAACGGTTGATGAAGCTCTTGTCCATTTCAACGATCTTGATCTTCTCTTGAATCAAGTCATCGAATTCCAACGGATCAAGCTCGTCCTTGCCTTCGTGCTTGGCTTTTTCGTTGTAGGCCATCCGCAGAAAATTGGCGTTGCTGACGCCGGGAATTTCAATCGGATATTGAAATGCCAGAAAAACGCCTTCGCGGGCGCGTTCATCCGGCGCGAGTTCGAGCAGGTTTTTGCCTTCGTACAAAACTTCGCCGCCGGTTACTTCGTAGCTCGGATGCCCAGCCAGCACCTTCGCCAGCGTGCTTTTGCCGGAACCGTTCGGCCCCATAATCGCGTGAATCTCGCCCGCGTTAACCGTCAGATTCAAGCCTTTCAAAATCTCTTTGCCATCAATCGTGGCTTGTAAGTTACGAATCTCTAGCACTGAAAATCTCCCCCGCAAATGGGTGGGACAGGTTACGAACCTGTCCCACCAGTCGCAGTACTGATTTGGTTATGACAATTTCAAACTTTCGCCGGTGTGTTGTTTGGTCAGCAACATGATTTGCCCGGTGTGCAGCGCGAAATGCTGCACGATGCGCAAAATCGCTTCCATCACGGTCACGTCGTTCCCTTGAATTTCTCTGCGCTCCAGCAAACTTGCCGGCTCAACATTCGCCAGAACTTCGTCAGTTTTCGCCAGCGTGTCTTTCAACCTTGCCAGCAACTCCGCGCGCGTGAAGCCGCCGCGTTCACCGAATTCGTGTTCGCGGTCGCGGTGGTAAGGCAGGTTGCCGACGCCGCCGACAATCCACTGTTGCACATTGCCGGAAAGATGCAGGATCAAATTGCCTATGCTGTTGGACGCTTCATTGGCGCGTTGCCAAACGTTTTCATCGGTCAACTGCTCCAAACAGCGTTCGATTTTCGGCAAATACGACGAAGCGAAATACCAACGCGCTTGATCCAGAAAGTATTGCGACGTGTCCATGCCTAATCTTCAACCTCGACAATTGCTTCGATTTCGACCGGGATGTTATGCGGCAGCGAACCCATTCCAACAGCCGAGCGCGCGTGCCGACCAGCATCGCCGAAGACTTCGACAAACAAATCCGAACAGCCGTTGATGACGAAAGGTTGTTCGCCAAATTCCGGCACGGCGTTGACCATTCCCAAGACTTTGACCACGCGCTTGACGCGGCGCAGCGTACCCAGTTCCTGTTTCATCACCGCCAGCAGAATAAAGCCGGTTTCGCGCGCAAACTCGTAAGCCTGCTCTTTGGTGAATTCAATGCCGACTTTGCCGGTCGCCAAAGGCCCTTTTCCGGCCAGAAACAGCAAATTGCCGGTGCGCACGGCGTGAACGTAATTGCCTGCCGGCGTTGGAACCGGCGGCAAGGAAGCTTCGATTTCTGCAAGTTTGTCCGACATGGGTTTCTCCTGATTTTGTTTTATCCGACGCTGCCTTCCAGTTTCAGCCCCAGCAGGCGCGTCGCTTCGACGGCGAATTCCATAGGCAATTCGCGGAATACCTCTTTGCAAAAGCCGTTGATAATCATTGAAACGGCGTCTTCGGTGGAAATGCCGCGTTGGTTGAAATAGAAAATTTGCTCTTCGCTGATTTTGGAAGTCGAAGCTTCGTGTTCGATCTTGGCAGTGTTGTTGCCGACTTCCAGGTAAGGGAATGTGTTCGCGCCGCACTCGCGTCCAATCAACAAGCTGTCGCATTGCGAGTAGTTCCGCGCGTTTTCGGCTTTCGGCAGAATCTTGACCAGCCCGCGATAGCTG
>CAZRXE010001183.1:0-13716 GCA_964603695.1 uncultured Heliomicrobium sp. | reverse complement strand
CCGTGTCTGGTCGGTCGCCTTTTCTCCCGACGGACGCACTCTCGCCAGCGGCAGGTCGGACAAGACGGTCAAGCTCTGGGACCTCGCCACGGGAAAGGAAGTCCGCAAGCTGGAAGGACACGCAGACCGTGTCCAGTCGGTCGCCTTTTCTCCCGACGGACGCACTCTCGCCAGCGGCAGTTCGGACAAGACGGTCAAGCTCTGGGACCTCGCCACGGGAAAGGAAGTCCGCAAGCTGGAAGGACACGCAGACCGTGTCTGGTCGGTCGCCTTTTCTCCCGACGGACGCACTCTTGCCAGCGGTGGCGGTGGCCAAGTTGTAAAGAACGGCAAAGTAATGCCATTCGGAGAAATCCTGCTGTGGCGCGGGGCGACGGATGAAGAAGTGGCGCGGCAGTGCAATCGTTGTGGGCGGAAGGAATAACTGATGAATACGCAGCCAAAAGAGATCGAATACTACCAAACGCAGGAGGGCGACTGCCCTTTTCGTGAGTGGTTTGCCGCGTTGAAGGATCGGATGGCGTAGATGCGGATAGACGCGCGGTTGGTGCGGTTGCGCGGCGGCAATCCGGGCGATGTCAAAGCTGTTGGCGGCGGCGTCTTCGCAGTTGCGGGTTGATTACGGGCCGGGCTATCGTGTTTATGATGAAGACTGAACCGACGGTGAATTACAAAGCGGATTTGTTGGAGCGATTGCGTTACCCGGAGTATGCCACCGGCTACCTGAACGCGGTGTTGGAAGAAAATGACGAAGCGGCGTTTCAAGTGGCTATGCGGGATGTGGCGGAAGCCGGACAAATGCAATTGCCGACAATGCCCTTGCAATGGGCTGAGACGACGAAACTGCTGCGTGGGCTTGGGTTGCAATTGCGGCTCGATTTAGCACAGGCAGTCTGAGCCTGTACCTGTGGACGTTGGATTTGTGAGGTTGATGCTTATGCTTGAAGTGCTGACACCGAAAAAAACGGATATTGGCTGGATAATTGAGTTGCCGCTGGAAATGGCTGGGGCGATGAAGGTTTCGCCTGATTCCATAGTGGTTCTGTATCCCAAAGAAGGCTCGCTCGAAACCGAAATTCTGCCGCCCCCCTCTGCTGAATTACGCGCGGATTTTGAACGACTGTTTGATAAGTACCAGGATACGTTTGAGGAGTTGAAGCGCATTGGCGACTGAACCTGTCCATTACCTTGATTATGCCGAAGCCGTTACCTTACACATTTTCCTGATGCGCCGTTTAGGCGAAACACGCTTCGGCGCTTTTGACCGTACATTGGTCGAATCGGCGCTGGCTCGCCCGCAACATGCTGCTCAATACGAAAACGCCGACCTTATTCGCCAAGCCGCCACGCTCTGTTTTGGATTGATCAAAAACCATCCATGGGTTGGCGGCAACAAGCGCACCGCCACAATTTTGGTTGATCGTTTCTTGTACAAAAACAATATCGAAGTACAAACCACCAAGGCGGAAACCATCGCCCTGGTTTTAGCAGTTGAAGCCAATCAGTGGGGTGTTGATGATATTGAACACTGGTATCGTCAACACACAGCCGACAAAAACACCTAACCATAAGCCATTCAAAAGGAGGCTATCTTGATTCAGCCATTCATTCGCTTTGCCGTATATTTATTTTTGTTGCCGCTTGCTCTCTGCGGTTTTGGTTTTGCCCAATCACAGGAAGCGACGCGTGCGTTGCTGGCTAATGTGGCCAATGCCGACATTGATCCCGCGCCGTATCTGGTCAGCGAAAAGTATGACGGCGTGCGTGCTTTGTGGGACGGCAAAGTATTGCGTTCGCGGGCGGGCAATGTGTTTGCCGCGCCGGCGTGGTTTCTGGCTCGATTGCCCAAGCAATCGCTTGACGGTGAGTTGTGGATCGGGCGCGGGCAGTTTGAACGGCTGTCGGGCGCGGTGCGCAAGGCTTCGCCGCAGGATGACGACTGGCGGCAAATCAAATATATGATTTTTGAATTGCCGGATGCGCCGGGAACGTTCGTCGAACGTTACGAACAGATCAAACGCATTGTCGCGCAGGCGGGCTTTCCGCAGCTTGTCGCCGTTGAACAGTTCCGGTTGCCGGACAATGCCGCGCTGCGTCGCAAACTTGATGAAGTCGTGCGGGCGGGCGGCGAAGGATTGATGCTGCATCGCGCGGATGCTCTTTATCTGACGGGGCGCAGCGATGCGCTGCTGAAGTTGAAGCCGCTGGAGGACGCCGAGGCGACCGTGATCGGTCACGTGCCGGGCAAGGGCAAATACAGCGGCAAGATGGGCGCGCTGCAAGTGGAAACCGCCGACGGCAAACGCTTCCAAATCGGCACGGGCTTCACTGACGCGGTGCGCGCCAATCCGCCGGCGATTGGCACGGTCATTACTTTCACCTATCGCGGATTGACGAAAAACGGACTGCCGCGTTTTGCCAGCTACCTCAGAATTCGCGAAAAGTTTTGATTGGTGGTAGCCCTTCTCTGATTTACGAAGTCTGCGAAATGCCTTGATCGGCGGCAGCAATTTCCGTGGCTTCTTGCGCCGCCCAGCAGCGCCTGATTTCCAGCACTTCCTCGACCAACGCCAACAATGGTTCTCTGATTCGCGCGCCGTGTTCCAAACCATCCAATTGCGGATACCGCTCCGGCAATGCCAGTGGACGGAACTGTTCGCGCGCGCCGGCAGGCACGCGGGTAATCATTTCGTAGATGTGAAATTCCGCAGGGCCAAGTTCGCGCTTGATCCATTTCAACGTGCGCCCCAGTTCCGCATCGCATTCCGAAATGGCGTTGAGCAACGCGCTGCAAACAAACGCCGCGCAAAACACCGTCTTGCCGTATTTGTTCGCCGGATCACAGCCCGCCGCGCCCATCACCCGGCAGGTCGGCGGACAGCAGCCTGTTCCCTGCTGATGGCAACGCCCGCAAATTTCAAACACGCCGGCGGCGGCAAAAAATCGGTCAAGCTCGGCAATCATTTCTCGTCGCGTCAACCCTCCGGTGGAATTTGACCTTCTATGCAACCGCGCTCGCTCCTCCCTTGCGCATCGCGCGCACAGCGCAAACTCTTGCGTTTCGCCGAACTCTCCCGGACGCGCCAGGCTGACAAGCTGATACTGCCGCGCACCCTGCGCGTCACACTCCCAGCAGGTTAGTGACGTAATTCGTTCCATTTTGCGAGAAAAGGGGGTTATAGAGTTGAGGAGTAATACAGGACGGATAATTTGAAGCGGTGTGGTTCAAACAAAAAAAGCTGACCGAAAAAGCCAGCTTTTTATTGAGGTCAGTGGCCAGGGAGGGAATCGAACCCCCGACACACGGATTTTCAGTCCGTTGCTCTACCAACTGAGCTACCTGGCCCGAGAAAACCAAATGAAATCTCAAAAGAGTCTTCAAACAAGGAAGCGGGAGAGTACGGATAGCGTCAGAAAATGTCAATACACGAAAAAAATTTTGAACAGTTATTCGGGAAAAGCCATGGGTTTCGATCAGTTCGCCACGGTCTGCATTCCGCGACGGGCTTCAGCGTAAATGGCTTCCAGACGGCGCTCCACTTCTTTCGGCGCGGTGAAATCGCCTGTGTGGCCATAGCCCAAATCAAAACCACGCTGTTTCAACTGTTCGAGTTTTTTCAATCCTTCGGCTTGCAGGGCTTCGTCGCTGCGTTTGTCGCCGCCCGCCTGGGCGTAATGCGCGTAAAGCTTGGCAGTGGTCAGAGCGTGCGCCGCCGGATGGCCGCCGCCGTTGATTGCGCCAAGTTCGTCCAGCCGTTGATGCATCGCCGACGCGATTCGCTTTCCATTTTCGCGTCTCAACTGGGGATGTTCGCGGAAGGAAGTCGTCAGACAGCCAAGCGTCGGGTCTACGTTTCCGGCGGTTGCCGTCAGGAAATCCGGCGCGGCGAGTTCGACGATTTGCGCCGTCAATTGCTGCAGAGTCGTGTGGTCAATGCCAAGTTGAAAAGTCGAACAAACATTCAATCCGATGGTTAGCCCATGCAGTTTGGCCAGCACGGTGCTTTCAAGACAGGCGCGCAGCAACTGATCGCCGGTTTGAAAAATTCCCTGACCATTCAATCCAACGGTGCTGAAAACCGTCGCGCGAATTCGACGCGACTGGCAAAGCTGACGCGCCAAGCCGAATGCACGCGACTCCAATGTCACCATATCCGTTTGTTCGGCGGCGTTTTCGACCAATTCAATCCCCTGGCTGGTTTCAAAGCACAACTCATCAAAGCCAGCCGCGCGGTCGAGTAATTCATTCAATTCCAGCCCGGATACTACCTGGAAGGCTTTCGCCGTTCCGGCCAGATGCAGAAAGCCTATGTCCGGCTTGATACTGCGATGCGCGGCAATGTCGGCCAGCACGCAAAACCGTGTCGGCAGGTTTAACCGCTCGACTATACCAGCCAGCAGATGATCCAATCTGATGATTGTTTCCAGGTCGGCGAAAGCCGGAATCACGCTGAGCATCACGTCGCCGCAGCCGTAGCTCAACCCTTCCAAAACGGAAAACAAAATTTCTTCTTCGTCATCGCGCGGACTGTTGGCCTGGATGCGGGATCCGAAATGTCGCGGTGAACTGGCGATGATGGTTTCGCCAGTGGGAAGCGGGAAAAACTTGCGGGCGACGACCGCGAGTTCGTCATTGGTCATCAATTTGACGATGGCGGCAATGGCTTCGCTGGACAAACCATCGCGATACGTTCGCCACCACATTTCGGCGTTGCTGCTGAGCAAAAAGCGTTTGACGGCGGCCACGGTCAACGTGGAGATTTCACGCGCGAGAATCTTGTGAATGGACTGCGCCAGCAGTTCGCTAAGCGCATCCGCAACCAGCGGCGTTTTGGCCAGCTCGCCCAATCTTAAGGCGGCCAGGGCGCGGCGCGCTTCGGCGCGGAGGCGCTCGTCCTGAGTTCCGCCCGTGTATAAATCCCCTTCTTTAAATTCGTTGGCAAGAGCAAAGGTTTGCAACAGTTCCTGATGATTCATCCATACCCCATAGGCCTCCCGCCGCGGATTTCAAGCCGCAAACGAGATTCTGGCTCCAAACATTTTCTTTCCCGACAGCTATTGTGGCGACCGAAGTGTAGCCCATCAAGTGCGGAGTTGCGAGGTTTGTTGAAGCTTCCAAAGGCGAACAAAGATTCTGTTGACAACTTTTGGCCGTCCCCTACCATGCCAATCCAACGGCGACTCGGCGAGCGTATCCGAAACTGCCGCTAATCACAGGCAATCTTTTCAACCATCAAGTCAACAATCACGATGAGGAGAAATCTACAATGACCAAATTGCTCCGCCCCTGGCTGTGCAGACTACCCGGAACCTTTGTTTCGGCTGCAACATTCGTTTTGCTCCTGGCCGTTGCGCCAATCGCTTTTTCCCAGTCCTCGACTCCCAACACTACGAATTCCGTTTCAAGTTCGCCGCAAATCCCTGGCAATTTCGCGATTATTCCGCCGACCAAAACCGATAAGACCGAAACCGGCAAGAGCGTCCCCGGCAAAAGCGCATCCGCTGCCGACACAACGACGGCGGATGTGAACTCGCCATCGCCTGCGCCTCCCGTTCAAGCTGGCGGAATCGGAGGTTTTGGCGACCGCGCGGTTCAGCGTGACCGCAACGCGCCGCGTCGCGAAAATTTGCAGGCGATTCATGTCGCGGGCAAACACGTCAATGCCTTGATTGGCGGATTCGAGCAGGGCGCGGGTTTCGGCTTTGGCGTTGAACTGACGACGGCGGAAACGCTGCCCGTGGTCGAACTTCGCGCGCGGGCATTGGTTTCCACGCGCTACTACCGCCGCTACGAGGCGGGCATGTACATTCCGCATTTCTTCGATAGCGAAAAAACGCATTTCGATCTCTGGTTCAATTATGTGAAGCGGACGCGCGACAATTTCTTCGGCATCGGACCACGCACGCCGGAAGAATCCGCCGAAACCAATTTCGCCAGCGATGAGCGCAGTTACAACCTGGTCATTTCACACGACATTACCGAAAAAGTTCAGGCGGGCGTTTACGGGCGGCTGGCCAACACCAACGCCTATCGCGGCAAGGACGACGCCGACATTGCAATTGACACGTTCTTCACGCCGAATCCGCTTGTAACTCCGATCACGCGCTTTTTGCCGGGCCTATATCAAAACGCACAGATTTTTTCCTACGGCGGGTTTATTGAGGCAGACTTCCGCAGCAATGAACGCGGGTTGCCCAAAGGCGGTTATGGTTATGTGCGTGTCGCCTCCAACGACGGCAAAAACGACACGGCCACCGAATTCGGTTGGAATGAAGTCGAACTGGATGGACGCGCCTACATTCCGCTCGGCAGCGACTTCACTTCGCTGGCCTTGCGCGCCGCCGCCGAATTCAAAGACCCGAAGGACAATCGCCAGATTCCGTTTTATAACCAGTCTTATTTCGGCGGGCGCAGCCACGGGCGCGGTTTCCGCAACTTCCGTTTTCGCGGTAACAATTCCCTGCTGCTTTCTGTCGAACCGCGCCGGACGGTTTGGAAACAATCCGAAACCAAAGGACTGGACGTGATTGTTTTCGGCGAAGGCGGGCAGGTTTGGGGTGACAACCGCTCCCGCACCAATCCGCAAATTTTGGCCAATGACAAATTCCGCTCCGAAAACTGGCGATTCTCAATCGGCAGCGGCGTGCAGTACCGCATGAGCAAGAGCGTCGCCTTCCGCGTTGAGATCGGCCACAGCAACGAAACCAACATGGTCTTTTTCTCTGTCGGACGCGGCTTCTAAAAAATTCAAAAGCCAAAACGGACAGGATCAACATGATTTTTTCAGGGATTCCCGATTTGGGCGAATCCTGAAGGAATCCGGTTGATCCTGTTTCTTTTTTGGCGTCCGGCGCGGTTTGCGGGTAAGCTACGCCCGCACGTCTTTCAACCTTTCGACTTTCACAACTTTCAATGCCGGAGCGATTATGCCGACCCAAAACTTCTGGAATTCCTTTCGTTCGTCTCATTGGTTCAAACCCGCGCTGATTGTCATCACCACCATTGTCCTGCTGTTCGTCGCGTTGTTGGCATTGCCAGTGCTGATTGACATCAACACCTATCGCGGTCAGATCACCGCGCAGTTGGAAAAAACCCTGGGCCGCAAGGTCAAGCTGGGGGCGCTGGACTTGCGCGTGCTGCCTTCGGTCAAAGTCCGCGTGGATGAACTGGAAATCGGCGACGATCCGCAAATCGCGCCGGACACTTTCGTTAAAGCCAAATCCGTCCGTTTGCAACTCGGCCTGCTCACCCTGTTGCGCGGCAATCCGCAGGTTTCCGGCATTGAACTCGTCGAACCAAACGTCACGCTCATCAAAACCTCCGGCGACAAATGGAATTGGAGCACGCTGAAACCGCTGGAAGCGTCCAGTCAAAACGATGCCGGCCAGCCGCCGTTCGATCTGCTGGTCACCAACGGCAGCTTCAAATTGATTGACCGCACCGTCACGCCGCCCGTTGAAAAGACTTACACCGGCGTCAACGCCGCGCTCAATGATTTTTCGCCGCGCCAATCCTTCGATTTTGTCATTGCGCTGATGATGCCCAGCCTGCCTGGAAGCCAAAATGCCGGAAAGCTGGAATTGAAAGGCGAAGCCGGGCCGATTGACGCCAAAGACGCCGCGCAAACGCCCGTGGATGCGCGCGTGAAAATGGAGCAAGTTGAATTGGCCAGCCTCGAAGCGTTGGCCGGTTCACAGGCTACGCACGGCGGCAAACTGACGCTCGACGCCGAAATCGCGGGCAAGCTGGCCGAAGGCTTGAAAATCAGCGGCGAGCTGAAAGCCGAACAACTCCGTCTGGTCGAAGGCGTCGAAGCCGCGCGTCAGCCGCTGGAAACCAAATTCAACCTGCTGGCTAAATCCGAAAAGAAAGCGGAAGGCCAATCCGAAATCGCGCTGAAGATCAATCAAGGCGACATCAAGCTGGGCAATACGCAGGCGAGCGTGACAGGTCAGATCAATCGTTTGCCCGCGCAACCTGCCTTCGATGTGCAGTTGAAAGGCGACCGTATGGCACTCGATAGTTTGATGGAATCGGCCTATGCCTTCGGTTTCGGCCCGCCGCCGGGAACGAAAGCGAGCGGCGCGGCGACCATCAATTTGAAAGCCACTGGCGATGCCAAAAACTTCGCGCTCAACGGCCAGTCGGAAATTCGCGATTTGAAATTCCAAAGTCCGCAGCTTCCACAAGCGATTCAAATTTCCGAGCTGAAGCTGAACTTCGATCCGCAAACGATCACCGCCGCGCCCTTTCGTTCCAGCCTGTCGCGCACGACCGTGGATTTCAAAGGATTGAAAATCAGCAATTACGGCAACGCTGAAACCAAACCGACGGCGCATCTGGAAATTTCGACCGCAGGCGCGCAGCTCGATGACCTGCTTAAAATCGCCGAGTCCTTCGGCGCGCGGCCTGACGCCACTGGCAGCGGCGCGGTCAATCTGAGCGCGACGATTGACGCCGGCGCTGATGCCACCAAAATCACAGGCCAGGGCAAATTGTCCGGCGCGCGCCTACAACCGACTTCATTGAAAAAGCCGCTCGAAATCGCCAACGCCGATTTAAACTTCACAGGCGACAGCGCACGCATTGACAATCTGCAAGCCCAACTCGGTTCGAGCCAAACCAGCGGCTGGCTGCAAATCAACAACTTCAATCAACCGGCGGCGAGCTTCGATTTGCGCGCCAATCAAATCAATGTCGCCGAATTGCAAGCCGCGCTAGGCGAAAGCAAATCCAAAAAATCCTCCGGCGCTCCGCTGCGCGCCGATGGCCAGATTTCCATCGGCAAACTCCTGCTCGACACGCTGACAGCCACCGACGTGCAAAGCAAAGTGACCATGCAAAACAACATCATCACGCTCGCGCCCGTCACGCTGAAACTTTACGGCGGCAGTTATCAAGGCTCAGTGCGCGTTGACCAATCCGGCGTGGAGCAAGACCTGACGCTCAACGGCAAATTCGGCGGCTTGGACATCAATCAGTTTCTTTCGGCCTCCGGCCAGAAAAGCCAGATTTATGGAACAGCGGAAGGTGCGATTGACGTGCGTGGACGCGGCGGCGATGGCAATCAACTGGCTCAATCGCTTGTCGGCAACGGTTCCATCGCCATCAACAACGGCAAAATCACCAGCGTGGATATGATGAAACAGATCGAAGTGCTGGGAAAACTGGTCAATCTGCCGACAGGCGGCGCGGCCACCGCGTTTCGTTCGCTGAAAACCAATTTGCGTTTTGATCGCGGCAAGATGTCCACCGACGCTTTGCAATTGCTGATGGAAGATTTGCAGGTCAACGGCAACGGCTTTATGCAACTGGGCAACGCACCGACCATTAGTTATGAGCTGCTGGCCAAACTCAGTCCGGGCTTATCCAAACGCGTAGCTCCGGGCGGCGACGGCGGCGGCGGCAAATCTCCACTCGGCGTTCTGACCAGCGCGACTTCGGTCGTGGGCAATTTCTTCATGGATCAAGGCGGCATAGTCGTCCCGCTCAAAGTCTCAGGCCCGATGAGCCAGCCGGTTTTCGGCCTGAACGCCGCGCTGGTGCAACAACGCGCCAAAGATCAACTGAAGACCAACGTCAAGGAAGGTTTGCTAGACCGCTTTGTCAAGAAACCCGAAGAGCCTAAGCCCGGCGACCCTAAACCCGAAGAAAAGAAACCGGCGGAGAAAAAAGCCGGCGACGTGCTGAAAGGCGTGCTCGACCAGTTCCGCAAAAAAGACAAACCGTAATCGCCCACAACTCATTTTTTCAGGCGTTTCCGTCGAAAACCCCAACAGGCAAGGAGCGCGAAAGTCTTTCCACTTTCGCGCTCATTGTCTGTTTAGGCGGATGTTCTCCCAGCGCTAAAACGTCAGTCGAATCGCAAGCTGAACGTGCCTGCGACCGCTTCTGAAAGCCGGAATGAAATTCGTCGAACTGATGTCCACGGTGCCAGGAACGAACAGATTCGCGTGGTTAAAGATGTTGAAGAATTCGCCACGAAAATGAAGCCCGAGTTCTTCGATCAGCATGAAGCGTTTGTGAATGCCCGCGTCTACGTTCCAGAAGCCTGGGCTGCGGAAGAAGTTGCGTCCAAGCGTGCCCGCCGGAAAATGGCCAAAATCGGAACTGCCCGTGGACGTGTTTGCGAAACTACCCAGCACGAAGTTGCTCGCGTTGATCACGTTGAAACGGTTGGGAATCAACTGGTCGTACGCGGAATCCTCGCCGATCTCGTTGCTCACATTGACTGTGACAATGGCTCGTTGGCAGAGCGATTCCGCCGAAGCCGCGTTGGCGTAATTGACGACGGAAAACGGATTGCCTGTGCGCGCTTGAACTATGCCGGTCAACAGTCCCCGGCCAGTGCCTACCGCGCCCAACCTGAAGTGCCACCCAGCCGTTCAAACGGAACTTCCAAATTGAAACTGGCAATGAAGCGATGTTTCAGATCGAAATCCGCTGGCCCGTAATCCATTCCGAGATTGAACGGATTCAGGAAATTGCCGAAGCCGCTGCCGACTACGTTGTTCAAATTGTTCATGGCGCGCGAGTAGCGATACCGCGCCGAAAACTGCAACCCGATGCTGCGCCAGATGCTGTTGGACAATTCGGCGACTAGGCCGTGGTATTTCGACCGCCCGTCGTTGTTGAAGAAAAAGATCGTACCGAATTGCGGATTGAGCCGCGCTGTCGGCGCACCCGCGAAGTTGAACGCCCCGCCCAAACCGATGCGGTTGATATTCGACAAAGCATAAAGTTCGCGTCCAGCCGCGCCTACGTATTGAACCCAACCGACCTTGTTGCGGAACAGTTTGCGTTCCAGCGAAAGATTCCAGAAATGAACGCGCGCCATTTCAAATTCGTCCCGCTGGAAACCGGAGATGTTCGTCGTCTGCAAAATCGCAGTGCCTGTTGCTCCGCTCAGCAATCCAAAATTGTTGGTTGTGATCGGAATGACGCCCACACCATTCGCATTGGCGTTGAGCGAAACCGCGCTGATGCTAGTCAGGCTCTGCACCAGGTTGAAAGTAGGGTTGCTGGCCTGACGTTCGTAAGTGATGCCGTAACCGCCGCGCAAACTGGTGCGACCGTCGCCTGTCAACGCAATCGCGAAGCCCAGGCGCGGCGCGATGTTGTACTGATCGGAGTCGAACAGCCGGCTCTCGTTGGCAGTTCGCGGATCTGCCGGCCTGAAACGAAATCCGACAGTTGCTGATTTTGCGCGTTCACGGTGACTCCGCCGGAAGGCTCGCGAATATCAGCCGTCCCAGTGACGGGCGTGACCGAAAGATCTTTGTTCAATCTGGTAATCGTCCCGATGGTCACCTGCGCGCGTTTGGTTCCTTCGGCGAAGCCGGCGGACTGCACTGTGATTTCATAAACGCCCGGCTGCAAATAACCGACATTGTAAAAGCCGTCGGTGTCCGTGGTTGCCGTGCGCGTTGCGCCGGGTTTCAACGGTTTTAACGGTCACGGTTGCGCCGGGAATCGCCGCGTCGTTCGGATCGGTGATTCTGCACGTAAGCTGCACCGTGTTTCCCTGAGCGCGACTTTATCCATTTTCAAAAGCGAGAAATGCCCGGTTTTATAAGCCCTTTGCTTTCAACACCGGAGTTTTCAAATGCCTGCTGTAACGCACAACATTTGAAAACTCCTCCAGGCTGCGGCAACCATACGTCCTTTATTGAGCTTGCGAGTTCTCAAAATGGATAAAGTCGTGCGAAGAGCGTGCGGTATTTCGCTTCTGAGGCGCGCAAAGCCGCTTCGGACTGCACGGCGTCTTCCATCAGGTTGGGGGCGGCGCGCCGCGCGGCGCGGATTTCGGCGTTGGCCTGTTGCAATTCATCTACGCGCTCGGCCAGTTGCTGAGGGGTCTGCACTACGTCGGCAGTCACGGCCAGCATCTGGGCGCTGTTTTTGGGGCCGTTGCTGCTAGGCATTGTCTTGCTGGTCTTCCTTTTCAAATTCGAGCGGGTAAGGTGCGGCGGTGCCCTGTTGGCGGGGCAATTCGTTGACCTCTTTTTTGAGTTCGATCATGCGCTCTTCCATGCGCTCTTCGCGCTGCACCATCGCGCGGTTGAAGCGAATCAATTCATCCATCTTTTTGCGTAAAGCTTCTTCGGCGCGCAGGCATTCTTCGGCTTCCGATTTTTGCAACGCCTCTTCCGCCTGCTTGCGCTTCGTCACGTCGAAGAAAGTGATGAGTACTCCGTTGATGCGGTCTTCCGTCGTGCGATAAGGCAGCAAGCGCATCGTGAAAGCGCGCCCGTCAGTCGTGCTGACTTCACGCTCGACAGTCTGCAGCTTTTCGAGCACCGTTTCGGCATCGGTGAGCAGGCCGTCGTAATTGAGTTGGTGCGTGATGTCTGAGAGCGAGCGCCCAATGTCGTTCGGAATCAGATTGAAAATGCCGCGAATGGCCGGCGAAAACACGTTGACGTGCAACAGACGGTCGAGAAAAATCGTGCCGATGTCGGTCGAGTTGATGAGGTCCTGAAAGTTGTTGTTCGAGTGCGACAACTCTTCGATCTTGATCTTGAGTTCCTGATTGACCGTAGTCAGTTCCTCGTTGATGAATTGCAATTCTTCTTTGCTGGTTTTCAACTCCTCCGCCGATGAACGCAATTCTTCGTTCATCGCCTGCAATTCCTCGTTCGAGGCGCGTAGTTCCTCGACATTTTGCTCGATGGCGGAGCGCAGTTGCGATTTGGTACGCACCAGTTCTTCTTCGAGTTGGCGCGCAACGGGTTCGGGCGTGCTATAGGGTATTGCTTCCTGCGTGTCCACCTGTGTCGGCTCAAAGACGATGAGGATAAACCCGCGCGCCGCGTCAGTCTCGCCGTACACCGGAAGGATTTGAACGTTGACCGCCTCATCGTGATCTTAAACCGCGAGGCTTCGAAGTTGATGCGCGGCGGCTCAAAACGAAGCGAGGGCTTGGCATCGGGCACGGGGTAAGTGCGCGGTGAGACTTAGCGGCTTTGATAAATGCGCATTTCCTTGTCAACCGGCGCGAACAGATCGCCTGCGTTATCCAACGATTCCGAAGTGCCGAGAAACAGAAAGCCGCCCGGATTGAGGGCAAAATGCAAAGTCTCCATCACCCGTTCCTGCGCCATCGCATTCGGGTAAATCAGCAGATTGCGGCAGGTCACCAGATCGAGATGCGAGAACGGCGGGGCTTTGAGCACGTTGTGACGGACGAACAAAATCATCCCGCGCAGTTTGCGCCGGACACGATATTCATCGCCCTCTTTGGTGAAGAAGCGGCGCAACCGTTCGGGCGACACATGCGCCGCGTCGTTAAGTGTGTAAAGCCCTTCGCGCGCGGTGGTGCTGGCAGCCTCGTCAATGTCGGTGGCGAAAATCTGAATCTTCGGCGCATCAATTATGCCCAGCGTGCGTTCAGCGATCGGTTGATTGCTTCGGCGTAATGGTCGCCGATGTGATTGAGCAGCAGCACACTTTCTTCGATACCGCGAATCGTATTGTAAAGACTGTTTTCGATCTTTTCGGTCAGGCTCGCCAGCAGCGCGTCGGCGGAAAAGGCAGGCCCTGTGTGGCAGCGAAACCGCACGCGCTGTCCTTCCTGTAAAGCCGTCAGCACGCCGTGACATTCAGGACAGATGTAAGGCGACAGCGCGCTCAATTGCATGAGGCTGGCGTCAAAGGCGCTGCTGCAATGCCGATTTCGATTTTGATTCTTTCCTCGTCTTGTAGGGAAACCTCTG
>CAZRXE010001182.1:0-4784 GCA_964603695.1 uncultured Heliomicrobium sp. | reverse complement strand
CCAACAGCGTCAACCCCACTGGAATGCCGCTCCACACGTTATGAAAACTGACAATCAGCGAGCCGATGGGCAGGTGCAGAAACGCTGTGTACAGAACACCAACCTCGCCCTTTTCACGCCAGCGAAGGAACAGTTCCGACCAAGCGCGATGCTGAAAGGCATGTGACAAACCGATCACCAGCAAATTGATCGCGGCTATTTTTTGAATCGCGAGTTCCATGATTGCCATGCTTGCCCTGTCTGAATGGTTAAGCCTGTTTCAGCGGATAAGTCGGTTGTTCGGTTACGCTCGGCGGCATTGTCAGATTGCCGGTGGTCGGCACGCTCGCTTGCGGCAAGGCGGCTTGTGGCGGCTGGTAGCTTCCAGGCAGGAACGAAACCGGTTGCGGCGGAGCAGTTGAAAACGGTTGAACGACTGACTGTTGAATAACTGGTTGATAAACGGTTGGTGGTTCCGGCGCAGCGTCCTCAAACAATTGTGCGTAAAGCATTCGCATCAACCCCGAAAAGAAAATCAACGCCGGAATACTCAATGGGCCGGCACTGTCGGCAGCAAAACAAAGCCCAAAGAAAACGGGGAAAACGGCGATGGCAGTGAATAGAACCTTGCCGCCTTTGCGAATGCCTTCCTTGCGCGGCGATTTGGCTTTGGGCACGAGTACAGGCGCGGGTTGAACGTAACCTTCCGGCACGCCGTTGCGCGCCAGCAATTGCACCACGCCATCCAATCGAAAGCCGCAACTGCGACAAAAACGCGAGCCGTCAGCGCCGGCGTGACAGCTACATTTCGGACAGTACATTTTCTTGAACCTCGTTGCTGGAAGAATGACCGGATGAAAACCGGATGCGGAACGCCGAGCATTACGAAGCGGGCAAGGTTCAAGTTCAACGCCGTGCGCCCGTTTATTCGTAATGCAGCGCCTCCGCCGGCTGAACTTTAGTCGCCATCCAGCTTGGATACAAACCGCAGATGACGGTCAGCGCGTAAATCACGGCCAATGAAATCAGCACGCTCAGGCTGAACACGCGACTATTGATGTCGCCGATCACATCCAGCAACGGGAACTGCACAACGGCGGCCACGCCAAAGATCAAACCGAAGGTTGCGATGATGATGAGTTCGGCCAGAATCTGTTTGTGAATGCGCCGAGCGGTTGCGCCTTTGGCTCGACGCAGCCCGATTTCCCGCGTACGCTGCGTCACGTTTTGCCACAGCACACCGGTCAAGCCCATCGCCACCATCAACATCAGGAACCCGGCCACCAAACCGCCTGCAATCAGCGGAGCCAGCCGGAAGGTGTTGGCGGTTTCGCGCATTTTGGCGACCGGTTCAATTTCAAACGACCCGTCTTTGGCGACGGCTTGCAAACGCTTAATGACCTTTTCTTCAAACTCGGCGGTGGTTCCGGGTCGGACTTTGAGCATCAGGCTGCTGGGTTCGCCGTTCATCTCGTGATTGAACAATTGGCGCTGAAAGAGGAAGTTTTCCGGCGCGGTGTATTCGCCGTCCTTGCGAAATTCACTGACAACGCCGACCACGCGCATCGGTTTGCCTTCGGATTTGCCTTCTTTGGGAAAGAAGCTGGGGCGTTTCAAATCTTTGCCGAGCGGGTCAAGTTCGCCGAACACATCGCGGCTCAAACGTTCATTGATGACCACCGGTTGATAATTCGCGCCGTCATCTTCCTTGCCGAACCAGCGACCGCGCGTGAGCGTCATTCCCAGGACTTGCGGGTAATCGTCCGAAACCTGATTCACGCCGTACCGAATCAGATTTGGTTCATCGCCGGTAGCCGACGATTGCGTGCTGTCGCCATAAGGCGTAACCGTGCTGGTGGCCACGCCTTCGACCTCATCGAATTCTTTCACCGCCGCCATCATCTGCTTGAAGGTTGCGGCAGCAGGCGGGTCAGCTTCGGCGGTTGGCGGCGGCGTGTCACCGTCGGTTTGCGTGGTTTGCGAAACCCGCGCGTTTCCGCCGCGAATGTTCGTTTCCACGGCGACGCGCCAGACGTTTTCATACGTGTAGCCCAGCGGCTGACGATAGTTGTCCACGTAATACACCGCCGCGAGCACCACGCCGAACAACACAATGAACGAAAAGAAAATTTCGACGGTAATCAAAAAATTGATCCGCTTGCGATTCCAAACCAGTTTCAGCAAGTGTTTTGTCATCGTGAACCTCCTGCGCCTTTCAACGCCTGAACCGGGGGCAGCCGCGACATCTTCCAAGCCGGGTAAACGCCGGAAAACAGTCCGAAAAATAAGGCCGTCAGCAATCCGTAAATGAAAAACCGATGATTCAAATGAAATTCGGCGTAAGGAATCAGGCCACTGTCCGAAATCAGTTTTAGCACGAATTGCGAACCGAAAAAGCCCAGCACTCCGCCGATCAAGGTCAGCAAAATGTTTTCCGTCACGAACTGCCCGACCAGCGTCCACGAAGACGCGCCGAAAGCTTTGCGGACGCCGATTTCGCCGGCGCGTTCCAGAATGCGGCTGACGTTGATGTTAATCAGATTGACCGTCGGCAAGACCATAAACAGCACCATCAACGAAAGAACGGCGACCAGCAATTTACGCGGCTGACTTTCCATCTGTTGCGAGGGAATCAGCATGCGCGAAACGAACTCGAACACGGTGTCCGTGCCGCCGATGGCGGTGTCGAAGTCGCGCTTGTCCGGGAATTCGACACCGGGCAGCCGCGATTCAAACTCGGCTTTGATGGCCGGAAAATCAGCGGCGCTGTTGGTCAGAATCGCCGCCTGAAACTGGCCGTAAAGCATTTGCGATTTGTAGGCATTGGTTTTCGACGTGCTGATCGGAACCCAGATGTCGGAGAAAGAGTTTATACGGAAAATCGGCACGTTGGCCGTTACGCCAACCACGCGGAATTGCTGGCCGTCGGCTTCGATCATTTTGCCCACCGCCGATTCGTCGCCGAAAAATTTCCGCCGCGTGGCTTCGTTGATGACGGCGACGAAATTGGCGCGCTTTTCGTCTTCGGCGGTGAAGGGGCCGCCTTCCAGAAACCGGAAGTTCATGATTTGCCAGAACTCGCCGTCCGTGCGTTTCAAAAAGGATTTGATCTTGCCGCCTTTCCAGAACGAGTAAACGGTGTTCTGCGTGGTATAGAGCGAAACCCTTTCGACATTGGGCAGCGTCCGCACGTACCGATCCAGAAAAGCGTAGCCCACCGACCCGGTGGACTGATTTTGCGGGCCTTTGAAGCGCATGGCCATCACGTACAACGTGCGGTCGGCATTGTCTTCGGGCGACTGCGGCGCAAAAACGTTGTCGAACAGCGCCGTCGCCACCATCAAAACAATCAGCGTAAAGCTGATGGCGAACAGACTGATGAAGGTGAAAAACTTTCGGCGCAACAGCACCTTGAAGGCAATTTTGAAATAGTTTTTGAGCATGCGTTTTTTACTCCAACTCCTCCCCAATGCCATTGTTCTGCTGGTAGACTGCGCGGGCATTCCAGCAAAAGGATCGAACAAAGCGATGGAACTTATTCCGCAAGACTTCCAGCAAATTCTGGCTTCTCCCTTGTTGGCCTGGGACGAAGGACTCAGCTTTTTTCAAGGTAAAGGTATGCTGAATCAAACTCTGCTGCGCCTGGTCGCCGACTTGAATCAACACGGTATTGATTACAACCTGGTCGGCGCAATCGCGTTGAATCAACATGGTTATCAACGGTTCACGGTGGATATTGACTTGCTGCTTTCTCCCGAAGGCTTGCAAAAGTTTCAAGATGAGCTTGTCGGTTTGGGTTATCGCCCTGCGTTTGAAGGCGCGAAAAAGAAATTCCGCTCGACTACCGAAAACGTGCCGATTGACATCATTGTGTCCGGCGAATATCCCGGCGACGGCAAACCTAAACCGGTTCGTTTCCACGATCCCCAAGAAAATTTCGTCGTGATTGATGGGATCAAAACGGTCAATCTTGAAACACTCATCAACCTGAAAATGGCTTCCGGCATGACAACTCCCGGACGCTTAAAAGACCTCGGCGACGTGGAAGAACTCATCAAACTCAAACACCTAAATGACTCTTTCGCCTTACGCCTTGATCCGTTTGTGCGAGACAAATTCCTCGAACTCGCGCGCGGCATTGCCGAGGTCGCGCAAAACAACGAGTTTGAATCCTGAAGTGCCGGAAGCGGACAACTCTCTCCATCCCTCCATCCCTCCATCCCTCCGTCTCCCAGTCCCTCAACTTACCTGCCGCCCGTCGAACAGCCGCACCACGCGTTCCGTCTTTTCCGCCTGACGCGGATCGTGCGTGACCATCACGACGGTGGTCTTTTCGTTTTCGTTCAAACCTTTCAGCACGTCCATGATTTCATCGCCCATTTGCGAATCCAGATTGCCGGTGGGTTCGTCGGCCAGCAGGATGCGCGGATTGCCGACAATGGCGCGGGCGATGGCCACGCGCTGTTGTTGGCCGCCGGAAAGCTGTCCGGGAAAGTGATGCACGCGCGCGTGCAGCCCGACGCGATCCAGCGCGCGCAGCGCCAGTTTGCGCCGTTCGCCGCCGGACATTCCTTTGCGGTAAAGCAGCGGGATTTCGACGTTGTCCGCCACACTCAAATCGTGAATCAGATGGAAGGTCTGAAAGACGAAACCGATTTCTTCGTTGCGAACGCGCGCCAGATTGCGGTCGCTGTAAGAAGTCACGGGTTTGCTGTTGAGCGCGACTTTGCCGCCGGTCGGTACGTCCAGCAAACCGATGACGTTCAGCAGCGTGCTTTTGCCGGAGCCGGACGGCCCCATGATCG
>CAZRXE010001181.1:0-3866 GCA_964603695.1 uncultured Heliomicrobium sp. | reverse complement strand
CCCACCAGGGCATACCACATAATGCGCCGGTTTTTAATCAACGCCGCCATCACACCAAACGCTCCCGCGACGAAAAGTTGGAAATAACTGGCAAACGATAACAAGGCGTCGAATTCTCCTCCGACGCGCCCGCGTCCCCATGGTTCCGCCTTGTAGCCCAAAAATGGAAAAAAGTAATACTGCGTTTCCGCTCCCAGCCGTAGCGCGGCAATCCCTGCCAGAATCCCCCAAACCGCCACGCAACTATAAAACAGGCGAACCAATTGCCGTTGAAACTCGTCGTCGCCAATCCCCGCCCGCCACAATCGAAGCACCAAACTAGGCCAGCCAACCTGTTTGGGATTCAGATATCGGTGAACGAAAGGAATTAACAATAGAAACGTCGCCAGGAACAACGCCACCTGCCACCAGGCGTCATCAAGCACCTTGAACGTGAATTGCTCGACGTGATACCCAGCATAATCGTTGTAAAGTACGTCACCCACATACCAGGCAGCCACGGTTACCAACACCGCCAGACAAGGCAAGCCCGTGCCGGTACGCAACCTGCCCAATGCCCAAATAACACCGATGAAAAGCAGGACAACGACAATCCAAAAAGAAGCAGGGAGAATAAATAACTTATCTAACATAACGAGTGTTTCTTACTCAGTGTTTGAAACGTGGCCGAGCTTTCCCTATTCCGCTCGACGGTTTGCCTGGAATTACCCAACTCAATTTCCAAGCTGGACAAGCATTTAGCCAGATGTGCCGACGTGAACCGTCCGGCTTTAACCGGCGCGGCAGCGCGATGATCCCGCAATAGCTCCGGCGATGATCGGTAACGAAAAATCGCCAGCGCCAGCGCCAGCGCATCCCGCACTGGAACCAGCAGCCCGTCAATTTCGTGGCTGACCACCTCGCCGCAATTCGGCGTGGCAATCACCGGCACGCCATGCGCCATTGCTTCCAACTGCGTTAAGGCAAAACCATCAGACAATGTCGGCAGCACAAAGACATCCGCCCGCGCATACCATCCGCTAATTTGATCCCGCCTCGCTCGTCCGTGAAAAGTAACATTGCGGGGAGCGGAAGCTACCGCCTCCGGCGAAATTCCAATTGGTCCCACAACGTCAAACTGAATCTTTTCTCCAACAAGCTGTCGGGCGGCTTCCAGCAAGTATTGAATCCCTTTGCGCAAGATCACCTGCCCCAGCCATAACACTCGCAAAGGCTCGGATTCATTCCGCGACGAAGGCGATAACTCGCGCCTTGCACCTTCGTAACACAGCGGCACAACTACCAGCTTTTCCGGCGGAACCCCCTGCGCAAGCAAGGCGCGTTTGGAAAATTCCGAATTGACCATCACCCGATCCGCCAACGCCCATTCCCGTTCGCGCCGTTGAAAGTATTCTTCCGGCACATCCGTCGTGCCGTCTTGCCAGCCCGGCCAACTCCGTTCCTCTTCGCGAACGATGCTGACCTCGACGCGGCTGGGATCCATTTGATCCAACACGCTGTGAATACCGCGTTCGCTAAGCCATTCCAACGTTTCCAGCGCGCCGGTGTCATACGCAAAAAAGATCGTCTCCGGCAAAAGATCGTTTTGGCGGCGAAGCGCATCGCGCACGGCATAAGCAAAGCGACTACCCGTTTGCACATAACGTTTGTACTTTTCAGCAGCGCCTTCGCGGCCGGCAAAGAGTCGGTTGGAAGCTTCCACGAAAAGCGCGCGCAGATTCCAGGAAACGACCGGCGCATCTGCCAATTCGCCGTGATACCTTGCCGCCAGCGACCGCACCGGCCCCAAACCCCGCCCAACCAGGTTACTGCGCCACGCCGCCCCGGCCCAGAAATCCGTATACAGCGCGCCAAGCCGCTCCGACTGATGCAGCGCGCGAGCCACTGCGTAATGCTCGCGCGCGCCAAGTTGTGCGCAAATCCACGATGCCATTTTTCAGGAACTAACCATCCGGTTTGTTCGCGCCAATTCACGGCTGCGCAAAACAGTAGCTTTCCGAACAGGCTTTCGTGCCTGCCAATAATTGAGAATAACGCCTGGGATTCTTAACACTCCGGCCAACACGCCGCGATGACGGCCAACCCGCAAGGCAAAACGAATTCGATTGGCAACTTGCGCCACGCCAAGCGGCCAATACGAAATCGGGTAACGTAAAAACCCAAGCAGCGCCGTGTTGGTAATGTGCGCGGCATTGATTGTCGGATTGGCATGATGGTTCAAATCGGAATCGTGGTAGACCCGCAGCTTGTGCGCCTTCAGAATCTCCCATCCGTTATCGAGCAATTGCAAAGCCACGTCCGCTTCTTCCATTCCGTAAGCGTATCGGAGCGGCAGGTACATTCCGGTTTGCAAAAACGCGTCGCGGCGCAACACGCATGCGCCGCTTTCATAACAATTCGCCTCGGCAATAAAATCCGTCGCTTCCGCCGACGCCTGCCCGCGCATTGTTACCCGCCCGGATAACACCGCCACATTCGGGTGCGCCTGCATCAACTCCAACGCGGTTTGAAAGAAGTTTTGATCGAGCGGCCACGAATCGTCATCAAAACTCGCCACCAGCGAAAACCGCGCCTGTTGAATCAATAGGTTACGCCCGCCTCCAGGCCCGCGCCTGACGGAGCTTTGAAGCCAGGTAACTTGCCGTTCGAATCGAGCTTCCAACATCGGAATGGTTTCCGTGTCTCCGGCATCCACATGAACCAGAATTTCTCCCGGCGGCGGCGTACAGTTCAACAAAAGCGCCAACACCTGCCCCAATTGCGCAGGCCGCCGCCAAGTTGGAATAACGACTGAAATGTTTGCGGCCTTTGACAACAAGCTCTCTTTCAAGATTCGAGAATCTTCCCAAGTATCTGAAGCATGCGCTCCGCATAAGCTTCGTCAGAAAATCGCTGCGATTTTTCCGATCGCAAGAAATCCTGTCCGGCCTCACGCATTGTCTGCCATTCAGATTCCGAGCAGGATTTAAGGTAAAGCAGTAACTCCCGGTTATTTTTGAAATCCCGAGCGTCAACAAAAGAACCTTTCGGTACAAAGTCGGTAATTCTCTCTTCACCCAAATAGACTGGAACAGTGCCCGCTAGAAAACCATCGAATAGCTTTACGTCAATGTACCCATAACTCCCGCGATAGTTCTCAAAAGCCACAGTAAAGCGGTAGTTTGGCAGCAGGTTGAGTTTGTCCTCCACCAGATTTTTCTTGAAAGACCTGTATGGGCGATTCGGGTAGAAATCGAACCAGGAAATTTGTTCTCCGTTCCAGCCGCCGCCAAACAGATCCAAAACCGGTTCTGAGAACCCATCCGCTTGACGCGCTAGATCACGACGCACACCATACAGCTCCCCTTTGGCTGGCGTCAGCAAATCGGAAAACCCAAATCGCCAGCCACTGAAAACCCGGCCGATTCCAGGCAGTCCTGTCAACCCAAGCTGACGCATGCTGAAATACCCTTCAATACGATTACTGTTTATCATCGCCAGGACTTTACGATCCTGAAAAGAGGGGTTGCGTTGCGGAAACTCGACGGTAAATGGAAGTCTATACTCAAAACAACGTTTTTCATCACACTGATTGGTGTCATAACTAACCACGTAATCAAATAATCGCTGGTTGGCGGAGTGAAACATCAGTGGAGCAACCACTGGGCTTTCGTTTACCTGTAACACCGTTCGAGCCTGCGGCGCTTGCTGTATCGTTCGGAGGTACTCGGTCTTCGTCAGCGGCATGTTGATAAACCACAGCACATCCGCCTCATCCAATGGTTTCATGTCATAAGTGTTTAGCTCTATGCCTCGTTGCAGCGCCAATTCCCGCCACAGATTGTAAGCACGCCGAAACTGCCCGCGCAGACTGAACCCCGATTCAA
>CAZRXE010001180.1:0-1603 GCA_964603695.1 uncultured Heliomicrobium sp. | reverse complement strand
CGGCAAGTTGCAAGCTTCCTCGACATCCAGCAGCGTTTGCGGCAACCCGGCATCGGCAGCTTCCAGCGCCGCTTGCATCGCCTTCAACTGATCCGCCGTGGGAACCGCCGGTTCGCCTTTGGCGGCGGCTTTTTCGGCTTCGCCGATTTTTTTGCCGATGCTTTTCAACGCCGCGGCATTGGCGTCTTTCAACGGAGTCAGCTCTTCGGTTTTTGGTTCGCTGACCAGTTCTTCGTTATAGGCTTCGCACAAAAACGCCAGCGTTGCGCGCGTCGCGCCCGCCGAAGGTTCGATCACATAGGGAATGTAGCGCGCGCCTTTTTTGCCCGTCGCCGGATCAACAAACTGATCGTCGAAATAATCCAGCTTGCCGGTGCTGTCGGTGTTGGCCGTCAGCTTCAGGCGTTGTAAATCCGGGTCGGGAATGTCGCGGCTGTGCGCTGACAAATCGTAATCCTGGCGATTGGCGACGCCTTCGAGTTCGCTGAAGCCCAGCGAGCCAGGGAACTTGTATTCGATGTCCACGGTCGCTTTGGCGTAATGCGCCAGTTCTTCTTTGGTCTGTTCGCGCTTGATAAGCTTGGCTGGATCGAGGCCGAGTTCGATGTACCAGTTGAAACGCTGTTCGACCCATTCGGCGTGGAGTTCAAGATCGTTCTTTTCGCCCGGCTGTAAGTATTGCGGCGGTTTGCAGAAGTATTCGATTTCCATCTGCTCGAATTCGCGCGTGCGGAAGGTGAAATTGCCAGGCGTGATTTCGTTGCGGAACGCTTTGCCGATTTGCGCAATGCCGAAAGGCAGTTTGCGGCGCATGGACTGCTGCACGTTGTTGAAGTTGACGAAGATGCCTTGCGCGGTTTCGGGGCGCAGGTAGGCGATGTTTTCATCGTTTTCGACCGGGCCGACGGTCGTTTTGAACATCAGGTTGAAGTTGCGCGGCTCGGTCAGATTGGTCGAACCGCAACTTGGACACTTGCCGTCTTGCAGATGATCGGCGCGGCTGCGTTTGCCACATTCACGACAATCAACGAGCGGATCGCTGAAGGTCGCTTCGTGACCGGAATAGCGCCAGACCAAACGATTCATCAAAATCGCCGCGTCCAGACCTTCCATATCGTCGCGGTCATAGACGACCGAACGCCACCAGGCGCGCATGACGTTGTTTTTCAATTCGATGCCGAGCGGGCCGTAATCCCAGGTTGAACCGATGCCGCCGTAAATTTCCGAATTCGCGAAGATGAAGCCACGCCTTTTGCAGAGGCTGACGATCTTTTCCATGCCAGGTGCTGCCATTGCTGATTGCTGAAACCTTTCGATTGAACTTGATGGATTTTGTGCGGGGTCAACGTGATGGCACAAAAACGAGGCCGGAGTTTAGCAGACGAGTGCCGTTTGGCAAACCCGTGTATGCATCGCTTCCAGCGTGCGTGCGCTCACAAGCACGCACGCTGGAAGCGATGCATACCCAGGTTGGCAAAGCTTGGGGTGGATGGCAGAATACGCGACTTCATTGTGCCGAATTATTACTGAAAGAGACTAAGTCCGTACCGCGAGCGGTAGCGAGCGCGCTTTACAGTGAGCGAGGCTCGCTACCGCTCGCAGT
>CAZRXE010001179.1:0-3605 GCA_964603695.1 uncultured Heliomicrobium sp. | reverse complement strand
CACTTTGATTTCCGTGCCGCTCTTTCACGTCACGGGCTGCAATTCGCAGTTTTTGTGTTGCTGCAACAGCGGCAGCACGTCTGTGGTCATGCCCGCCTTCAACGTCCAAACCTTTCTGAAAACCATCGTTGAAGAGCGCACCAATTCCGTCACGTCGGTTCCGGCCATTCATTGGCTGGCCATCAGCCAGCCGAATTTCAAAGACTTCGATGTCAGCCACGTTCGCTGGCTGACTTACGGCGGCGCGCCGATTGCGCCGGAACTGGTCGGCAAATTGATTGAAGCTTTTCCGAACGCCCGCGTCGGCAACGGCTTCGGATTGTCGGAAACTTCTTCGGTGGCGACCTTCCTGCCGCACGAGTATTCGCACGAACACGCCGATTCCGTGGGCTTCGCCGCGCCGGTCGTTGACCTGGAACTGTATGAAGCGGATGCCGAAAGCGGCGTCGGCGAATTACTGATTCGCGGCGCGAACGTCGTCAAAGGTTATTGGAATAAACCGCAAGCGACCGAGGACGCCTTTGTTGACGGCTGGCTGCACACAGGCGATATGGCGCGCATCAGCCCGGAAGGCTTCGTTTACATCGTTGACCGCAAGAAAGACATGATTTGTCGCGGCGGCGAAAACGTCTATTGCGTCGAAGTCGAAAACGCATTGGCCGCGCATCCCGGCGTCTTTGAAGTCGCCGTCATCGGCGTACCCGACGAAGTGATGGGCGAAAAAGTCGGCGCGGTGATCGTTCCCAAACCCGGCCATCAACTCGAAGCCGCCGAAATCGCCGCCTTCGCCCGAACGCTGCTGGCCGATTTCAAAGTGCCGCAATACATCATCGTTCGTTCGGAAATGCTGCCGCGTAATCCCGGCGGCAAAATCCTGAAACCTGCCCTCCGAAACTCCGTCGAGTGGGGCAAACCAATTCGATAAACCTGGGTACGCATCGCTTCCAGCGTGCGGGACGTGTGAAGAGCGCAGGATGGAAAGAAATTAGCGCATCAAGAACGCCCGCTCGCTGGAAGCGATGCTACCCAGGAAGGAGAACCAAGCTTCAATGCAGACCGACACAACTTCACCATACGCCGCCAAACCCTGGCTCAAGCATTATGATTTTTGGGTTCCCGCCGAACTCAATCTGCCGCACCAACCGCTTTACCAAATCCTGCAAATCGCCGGTTCCAGCTTTCGCGATAAACCGGCGACAGCGTTTCTGGGCGCGTTTCTGACCTTTGGCGAAGTCAAATCTCAAGTGGATCGGCTGGCCACTTCCCTGTCCAAACTTGGCATCGCGAAAGGCGACCGCGTGGGCATCATGCTGCCGAACTGTCCGCAGTATCTGATTGGCTTTTTCGCGATCGTGCGGCTGGGCGCGATTGTCACGAACATCAATCCGATCTACACGCCGCGCGAAGTCCAAATGGTCGCCAAAGACTCCGGCATCAAAGCCATCATCGTGCTAGACCTGATGGCAAACACCGTGCTTGGCGTGCAGCCCAACACCGACATCGAAAACGTCATCGTCACCAGCCTTCAGGAATATTCCGCCAAGCCCGAAACCGCGCCGCCCGTGCCTGAAGGCACGCTGTCGTTCAAAAGTTTGATTCAGGATGTCGCTGAACCGGCTTTGCCGCGCGTCGCCATCACGCCGGAAGAAGATGTCGCGGTGCTGCAATACACCGGCGGCACAACCGGCGTTCCCAAAGGCGCGATGCTGACGCATTTCAATCTGTACTCGAACGTCATTCAGTCTTACGTCTGGGGCCGCGAACTGACGCAGCGCGGCGACGAGCGTTATTTAATGGTCATTCCGTACTTTCACATCTACGGCCAGACGGTCGGCTTGTTGCTGGCCACCTGGAACGGCGCGATGCAAATTCCCATTCCGAAGTTCGATCCGAACCTGCTGATTCAAGCCATCAAACAATACAAACCGACGTTCTTTCCCGGCGTGCCGACGCTTTACATTTCGATGCTCAATCATCCCGAAATCAAAACCTGCGGCCTGGAATACGTGCGGCGCTTCAACAGCGGCTCAGCGCCGTTGCCGGTGGAAGTGATCGAACAGTTTGAACAATTGAGCGGCGCGATGCTTTACGAAGGTTACGGCCTGACGGAGACTTCGCCGACCACGCATTCAACACCTACGCTGGCACGCCGCAAACCCGGTAGCATCGGCCTGACCTACCCTTCGACCGAAGTCAAAATCGTGGACTTGGAAACCGGCCTGACTGAAGTTCCGCTTGGGCAGGAAGGCGAACTCTGCATTCGCGGGCCGCAGGTAATGAAAGGTTATTGGAATCGTCCCGAAGAAACAGCCATCGCGCTGCGCGCCGACGCTCAAGGTTGCTGGCTTTACACGGGCGATGTGGCGCGGATGGACGAAGACGGCTACTTTTACATCGTCCAGCGCAAAAAAGACATGGTCATCGTCAGCGGCTTCAACGTCTATCCGACCGAAGTCGAAGACGTGCTGTTCACGCATCCGGCAGTGCTGGAAGCCGTCGTCATCGGCATTCCTGACCAATATCGCGGCGAAGCGGTGAAGGCATTCATCGTCTTGAAACCGGGCGTGACAGCAACCACCGAAGAACTATTGGAATTCTGCAAAACGAATCTGGCCAAATACAAAGTGCCTTCGATCATCGAAATCGTCGAAAGCCTGCCGAAAAGCGCAGTGGGCAAAATTCTTCGACGCGAATTGCGGGAAATGGAACAGACCAGACGGCAATAACCCCGGCGTCCTCCTCCTGAAGCTTTTTTAAGAGATTTCTTCGGCGGTTAGGCTCTTTCCGCAGCTCGGGCTGCGTGATAAGGTTTGGAGACGCGATACGGAAATATGCGATACAGAGTTGATTAACACTTCGGGCAAATTGGAGTTAGCCCGCAATTCTGAAAAGGAGACCAAAGATGCAAGCTGAAAAAACAATTTATTCGGGAAGTTACATTGGCGAACGGCTCCAGGCGGATTTGAATTCGATCAAAGGCTTGGTGCTGGCGGTATTTGCCGGTTTGTTGCTGATGTTTGTCGGTTTTCGCGCGCTGCCGGTGGAAAGCACACCCTTGCTCGGCAAGGTGATGTGCCTGCTCAGCCTTTCGATTGCTTCGGGCGGCGTCGGCGCGTATCTGGGGCGAAACATCCGCAGCCTGATTGCAGCTATCGGACTACTGATCGTGGCCATTATCGGTATGTTCATCGTACGGGCGGCAGGCGGCGGCTATCTGGCCGTAGGCTTGCTGATGGGTTGGAGTACTCTGTACGGCATGATGTTCGGCCCGTTCCTGTCTCAGGCCATCAGCGAAGAAGGCCCAGGCATTGTCATTCAATCGCTGACCGGAACCACCGCCGTGATGATTGTCACCGGCGTCATTGCCATGACCAGCGGCATCAACTTTAGCGCGATGGGACCGATTCTATTGATCGGATTGTTGGGCATGATCGTCGTCGGCCTGATTGGAATGTTCGTGCGCTTTTCGCGAACGGTGAATATCGTTTATTCAGGCTTCGGCGTGCTGCTTTTCTCCGGCTTTTTCCTCTTCAAGTTCTTCAACTTGAGCAAAGCCGAAAATACCTGGGAAGCAGCGGTTGCCCATACGCTGAGCATTTACATCA
>CAZRXE010001178.1:0-2628 GCA_964603695.1 uncultured Heliomicrobium sp. | reverse complement strand
TACGCCGCGCGCTCCGGGCGCGACGTTTCAAACATCGGCTACTATCATACCTTCGCCGTCTTCAAGCTGGCAGTAGTCATCCAACAGATTTATTACCGCTATCACGTCGGGCAAACGCACGATGAACGCTTTGCCGGTTTCGACAAACGAGTGGCCGTGCTGGCGCAAATGGCGCATTCGATGATTCGCTGACGTTACGTCATCACCGCGAATCCGGAATGACTACTGATCGAATTGCGGAGCGAATAGTTATGCTCATTACCAACGCCACACTCGTCACCTGGGCTACGCCGAATCGAATTCTGGAAAAGCACGCGCTATACGTGGAAGACGACCGCATCGTCGAACTCGGCCCATCCGCCGAACTCGAAGCCAAATATCCGCAAGCCGAACGGCTCGACGCGCGCGGCCAGTTCGTGATGCCCGGCAACATCTGCGCGCACACACACTTTTACGGGGCCTTTGCGCGCGGCATGGCGATTCCGGGCACAGCGCCAAAGGACTTCCCGGAAATTCTGGATCGGCTGTGGTGGCGGCTAGACAAGGCATTGACTCTGGAAGACGTGCGGTATTCGGCGATGGTCTGTTTGATTGATGCGATCAAACACGGCACGACGACGTTGATAGATCATCACGCTTCGCCGAACGCGATTGACGGTTCGCTGGATGTCGTGGCCGAAGCCGTCACACAAGCGGGCTTGCGTGCCTGTCTGTGTTACGAAGTCACTGACCGCGGCGGTACGGACAGAGCAAAGGCCGGAATTAAGGAAAACCTCCGATTCCTCCAATCCGCAATCCGCAATCCGCAATCTGCAATCCGCGGGACGTTCGGCCTGCACGCTTCGCTGACGCTTTCCGATGCAACGCTTGAAGCCTGCCGCGATGCCTGGGACGGCGGCTTTCATATCCACGCCGCCGAACACGAATCCGATCAATACGACAGTTTGCAAAAAAGCGGCTTGCGCGTGATTGACCGGCTGCACAAATTCGGCATTCTGGGCGAACGCTCCATCGTGGCGCATGCCGTCCACATTGATCACCGCGAAGCCGCGCTGCTGGCCGAAACCGGCACCTGGGTGACGCATCAACCGCGCTCGAATATGAACAACGCCGTCGGCACGGCAGGCGTGGAAAGTTTGCTGCGGCTGGGCGCGAAGGTTTGCTTGGGCAACGACGGTTTTTCCAACGCAATGTGGGACGAATGGAAAGCCGCTTACCTGTCGCACAAAGCCGCGCATCGCGATCCGCGCCGAATGAACGGCGCGACTGTCGCCGAAATAGCCGTGACGAATAATGCCGCGCTCGCCAGTGTTTTCTTCCCGCAAGCGCCGCTAGGTGTGCTTGTGCCGGGCGCATTCGCCGACATCATCTTCGTGGATTACCATCCGACCACGCCGCTCAGCGCGGACAATCTGCCGTGGCACATCTTGTTCGGCTTTGAAAATTCGATGGTGACGACGACAATTTGCGCGGGGAAAGTGCTGATGAAAGACCGGCAGTTGCTATTTTGGGATGAAGCAGAGATCGCCGCCAAAAGCCGCGAATCGGCACAGCAGACTTGGAGGCGTATTGGTGTTTGAAGGCGAAATAACAGACAGGGGGTTGAAATGAGTACGGCAGCAGCAGACGCAATGAATTCCAAAACAGAGTGGTACCGGCTTGGGAATTCCGCCGAGAGCAAGCGGGATTACATCAAACGGCTGTGCCAGCAAATTGCCAATGCGTTTTTGCCGGAGCGGATAATTCTTTTTGGCTCGCAGGCGTACGGAGTGCCAACTGAAGATTCCGACATAGACGTACTGGTCGTCATGCCATACGAAGGCAGCCACTCCGCGCAAGCCATCAAAATTTTGAATCGGCTCAATGTGCTGGCCCCAATTGATCTGCTGGTGCGGTCGCCGGAAGAGGTGCATGAGCGAATCGAAATTGGCGACAGCTTTATGCGCGAAATCGTTGGGCAAGGAAAAGTAATGTATGAAGCAACTCACGCTCGACTGGATTGACAAAGCCGAAGGTGATTGGTTTGCCGCCCAACAGCTTTACCGCGCTCGCAAACATCCGAACTATGACGCGGCGTGTTTTCATACCCAGCAATGCACCGAAAAATACCTGAAGGCCCGGCTTGAAGAAGCTGGAATCGTTTTCAGTAAAACTCATAACCTGTCCCATCTGCTAACTCTCGCATTGCAAGTTGAACCGCAATGGATCGTCCTGCAACCACAAATGAACGCACTCGGAATCTTCGCGGTTGATTTTCGTTATCCGGGAAAATCGGTGTCAAAGCTTGATCCGCGCCAAGCCATCAAAGATTGCCGGGTGGTCAGGCGAGTCATTCGAACCACATTGGGATTGCCGGTTTAGCAAGGAGATAAACGCAATTATGCAAACTGAACGTATAGCACTTTATCTGCAAGACGCGCATTCCTTGCAGGACGGGATCAAATACGCACAGTACGCCGAACGCAAAGGCTTTGAAGCCGTCTGGCAGGCCGAAAGCCGTTTGGTGCGCGACGCGATTGTGCCGATGGCGGCCTTTGCCGCGACGACTGAACGGATCAAGATCGGCGCGGGCGTCATCAACAACTGGACGCGCAACATCGGTTTGCTGGCGGCGACCTGGTTGACGCT
>CAZRXE010001177.1:0-5117 GCA_964603695.1 uncultured Heliomicrobium sp. | reverse complement strand
ATTGCCGAGCTTGAAGGTGCAGCATAAGGAAGGCTATTACGCAGTTCCGGTCAAACAACAATAGGCAGCAGTAAGCCAAATCATTATCGAAAACGGGCAGGGAGCGAGGCTGGAAAACCTCACTCCTCGCCCGTTTCGCTTTCATCGTCCAGAGAATCGTCCTCGTCGGCGTCTTCTTTCTTTTTCTTTCCTTTCCCTTTTTTCTCCTTCAGAAAACTCGCCAGGGCATCTTCTTCCGTTTTATAACTTTCGATCAGATCCAGCAGTTGAGTGATTCTCAACGCGCCATAGACGCGATCCGTCACACCAACGAGTTTGAAGGTTCCTTTCGCTTCACTGACTTTCTTGAAGGCTCTGACGATTTCGCCAATTCCCATACTGTCAATGATCGGCACATCCGTGAGGTTGAGCAGTATCTTGCTGGTTCCCGCCGACAGTACTTTGTCCACCAGCATCTGCAACTGAAAGCCGCCCTGTCCTTTGATGAACTTCCCTCGCATATCCAATGACGCGATGGTTCCTACGTAGTGAATTCCAATAGTCAGCATAATTGAGGTGATTGTATTGTCCGTTTGTGATTGTGGATTGCGAAGGCATTTCCAAATTCGCAGTCCAGGAAAAGCTAGCGCATTTTACCTGACAACATCCGAACTTGCCATTAGCCACGAACCCGAGTTCAGGATAATTCCATTGCTCACCACACCTGTTGCGAGCAAATGTTGACGGTCAATTGGCGACAGTGCAGCATGCCTTGCGAGCAATTGCTCTCGATCATTTAACAATCCAATGGTCTTCGGACCTTCACCACTAACCACTCACGATCATGTTCATTCACTCCGTTTATTTTTGGCTGAAACCCGAGCTTTCCGAAGAACAACGAGCCGTCTTTTGGGAAGGCGTGCATTCGCTGACCACGATTCAAAGTATTCGCCAGGGCTATGTCGGCCTGCCCGCCGCCACTGACCGCCCGATCATTGATCGTTCCTACTCCTGTTCGCTGATTATCGTCTGCGATGACGACGCCGGCCATGAAGCTTATCAGGAAGACCCGATTCACGACCGGTTCCGACAGCAATGCGGCGAGTGTTGGTCGAAAGTGCTGATTTACGACGCGCTGACAACAAGCTGAAGTAAGACTACATTCCGTCGCGTCATTTTTTGATCAGCTCCCGAATCCCTAAAGTGCGAATCAGACGATGCAAATTGCTGGCGTGAATACCCAGCAATTGCGCGGCTTCGGTGATGTTGCCGCCGGCGCGTTCGATGGCCTGCAGAATGCTTTTCTTTTTGGCTTCGCGGGCGGCATCGAGATAACTGGCCGGCGCTTCGGAGGCGGACAGCGGCGCGGTTCGCGGTTGCTGCGAATCCAGTATGGTTTCGGGCAGGTCTTCCAACAAAATTATGTCCGTGGAACCAAGCACGACAGCGCGTTCAACGGCGTTTTGCAGTTCGCGGATGTTGCCTGGCCAATCGTAATTGGCAAGCGCCTGCATGGCGTCCGGGGCGATGCCTGTGATGTGACGTTTGCAGCTTTCACCGAGTTTTCGGGCAAAGTGCGTGGCCAGCGTTGGGATGTCGTCTTTGCGTTCGCGCAAGGGCGGCGAAGTCACCGAAACGACATTCAAACGGTAATACAAATCGGCGCGGAACAGATTGGCGGCGATGGCCTCTTCCAGATTGCGGTTGGTGGCGGCAATCAGGCGAATGTCAGCCTGAATGGGTTTGACGCCGCCGACGCGCTCGAAGGTTTTGTCCTGCAACACGCGCAACAGCTTAGCCTGAAGTGTGATGGGCATTTCGCCGATTTCATCCAGAAAGACCGTGCCGCCATCGGCAATTTCAAGCTTTCCTTTTTTCAAAGCATGCGCGCCCGTGAAGGCACCTTTTTCGTGGCCGAAGAGTTCGCTTTCAAGCAGCGTTTCGGTCAGCGCGGCGCAGTTCAGCGCCACGAAAGGACGCGCCGCGCGGCGGCTGCGGGCGTGAATGGCGCGAGCGACCAGTTCCTTGCCGGTTCCGCTTTCGCCGCGAATCAGCACTGTGGAATCAGTGGGCGCGGCTTTGGCGATGAAGCGTTGCACAGCGCGAATATTCGGACTGTTGCCGATGATGCCGTTTTCGTTATTAATTTCTTCGGCCAGGCGGCGGGTTTCGGCTTCCAGCCATTCCAGGCGGCGAACGTTTTCGATGGAGACGGCGGCGATGCCGCCAATAGCCGTCGCCAATTGCAAATGCGCTTCGTCAAAACGCAAAAGAACGTCGTTGGTCGCCAGATAAATCACGCCGATGATCTTTTCATAAACGCGCAACGGCACAGCCAGCAACGATTGGGTTTGCGTGATGACCAAACTGGGAGTGGGCGAAATGCGGCTGCTGGTGGGAACGTCGTTGCAAAGCAAGGCCACGCGCTCCCGCCAAACGCGATTGACGATGGTACGACTGGGCTGTGTGTTTTCGCCCGCGACTACATCGCGATTGCGTCCAGTAATTGACAAATTGCCGTCTTCCCAATGACTGCCCAAAATGATGGCCGCATAACCCGCCGGAGTAGTATCGAACAACAACGTCAGCAGCCGTTGTTGCAGTTGATCCAGGCTTTGAATCGAATTGATTTCCTGACCGATACGCAACAACACGCTTAAATCGCGCGCCAGCCGGGACGAACTCGGCAACGCGCCTTCGACTTTGTCCGGCGAAAGATAAAAAGCCTCTTCGATTTCCAGCGTGATCGTGGTGCGTTCGACCTGACTTTCATCGTCGAATTCAATTGACACAGAACTCCCTGCCAGGTGCGGAGTGGCCGCCGTCCGTTCGTTCGTTCTTTCGTTTTCATCCCGCAAAAAGAGCAGGGTCGTGTCGCCAACGCGAATTCGCTGCCCGTGCCATAAAACGCATTCCGTCACCTTCTCGCCATCCACGAAGGTTCCGTTAGAACTGTCCAAATCCGCCACGTGGTATTCCTGTCCAACAGTTTTAACCACGCAGTGCCGGCGCGACACGGCGGATTCCGGCAGATGAATATCGCAATTCGGATCGCGACCGATCACGACCTCTGTCTGATTCAGCCAATACACGGTTCCCTGACCTTCGCTGGAATAAACAAGCAATCTGGCAGTCATAATCAACCCAAGCTCCTAGTCATCCCAAGCTTCTCACCCGATGATGCACTAGGATGGAAAAAGCGCGCGTGAAAACGCCATCAAGAAACCTACTATTCCCTGACGGCTCATTGATGACGTTGCGAACGCCGCAAAATTGATTCGATTGTCTGGTTGGAGTTCCGCCGGCGGTTTTGCGCCAAAGGACGGCGGGGAAGGTATCATCACGGCCCCTGCCTCGCAATGCCTTTTCGTTTGTTCACTGGCCTGCTGCTTGGTTTGCCGACGACTGCCGGCGCGGAAACATCGCGACGGTTCGGCGGCCAAATTGCTCTCCGCCGAACCGGCACAACGTTTGTTTATGGCTGATATGACTGGCTGATATGACCGAAAGTAAAACCGCGCCGGCTGAGAAAAACGCGGTGTCCTTCCCTAATGGCTTTATCTGCCTGCGACCGGCAGCGAAAAATTTTGGCGGACGTCACATAGGCTGAACCTCGGCAGACTGAGTTTTGCCGTGCTGAGTTTGGGGCTGATGGCTGATTGATAAACCCGCTGGCTGTATTCAAAGAATTTGGTCGCAGACCGGACGCTGCATCGAATCGGAGTGTTCATTCCACCAGTGGACATTGGCGGTTGATGAAATATGTCCATTCGCATCCTTTCTCCTTGTTCTCTGCAAAATCGGCGAAGCCTTTTCCACAGAGATTGATTCGTTTTTGAATCCACCTTGTTTGCTACTGCCGACACTTAATCAATGCCTGTGCCATTACCTGCCGATTTGAAACTTTATTGGTAAACCACAGTAAACCTAGGAGTTATTCGGTTGGACTGAAAGGCTGAAGCTGAAAATTGCTGGGAATAGAGAAGTAAGGACTGTCAGGATTGACAGGGCTGAGTGTCGGTTTTGATCGTGTCGAATCGGTGAGGGTGATGCGAATCAGGAATCCGCATCACCCTCACCATCAAAAGCTTGCTAGCAATTCGGCGGGAAGACCGGAATGGTCAACACGCCTGCTGCGCTGAGTGTTAGTTTGTGGAGGTTGCGGCCACTGGCAAAAGCGCTTGATGAAGTCATTGTGTCAGGGTTGAAAACCAGTGTTGCGCCAAACAGCGGCACATCCGCGTCAAAGGCATAAAGCTTCATCCAGCCGCTGTGCCCGGCGGGAATGACGGTTTCGATACGCGGAGCCGTGCGCGGGAAGTTGTTAGTCAACGAACTAACCACCTGGCAGGTACTCGGTATGAAACTAAAGCTGTAGCTGTTTTCCCGGTCGTTGTAGAGAAGGCCAAAAATCGGCGGTAGCGGCGAAGTTCCCAAACCCAGATTACCGCCGATGCGATTCAAAATCAGCATCGTGTCATTGCCGCTGGCCCGATCAGGAATGCTCGACGCGGCCACCACTCTGGCCAATCGGTTGTAATAAAAACCGTCGAACCGGAGTTGCGCGACGGAGGAAGTGTCATCGCAAACCGGCGAGGTAATCAGGCCGACCAATCCGGCGGCGGAATCCGCCGGCAGATTGGCGCGATGACCGCTGGCGAACTTGACGTATTCGTCTCCCATCAGCGCGTTGAAGACAGTCGGGCAGCCTTGATTATTCACCGCCACGACAATCAAATATCCGGTTGTCCCAGGATCGAATTCCGAAGCCAGGAATGTCGCTGTCTGTCCCTTGGACAGGCACATAAACATGTCTGCCACGCTGCAACTCGTCCCATCAATGAAGAAAAGGTGAATAGCTACCGCACGCTGCGTGTCGGCATTGGTGATGCTGATGCGCGTGTTTTGCGTGACTCCTGAAGTCGCACTGGAAGTGACAATCGGATAGAACAACACCGAACCCAGTTTCTGGTCGCTAATCTCTGATGTATGTGCAAACTGAATGCCGGGCGCGGCCAATGCCGGCAACGGCGGCGTTGGCGTTGGCGTTGGCGGCGGCGGCGGTGGCGGCGTCGGCGTCGGCGTCGGTGTCGGAGTAGGTGTTGGCGTCGGCGTTGGTGTCGGCGTCGGCGTCGGCG
>CAZRXE010001176.1:0-3026 GCA_964603695.1 uncultured Heliomicrobium sp. | reverse complement strand
ACAATCGTCTTGAACGAACACAAGTTTTTGGTACTGAGCTTTGGCGTTGATCGCCAAAGGGGGAAACGATGAGTGGTCAATCAAATCATCAACTGCAAGCGGGACAGTATTTCGGCAGCGTCGTGCAGCGGCGCAAGGTGAACGGCGTCGTGTTGTCGGAGCTAAAGCACACGCAACCGCGCGCGTTGCCACAGCATTCGCACGAACTCGGCTTTTTCTCCTTATTGCTGCGCGGCGATTACAAGGAATGGTATGGCCGCCAAACGGTGACACATCAGCCGCTGACGTTGATGTGGCATCCGGCGGAACTGGAACACCAGGACGCCGTGGGTCGGCGCGGTTGTCATTTTTTCAACGTGGAGGTTCCTGT
Source organism: uncultured Heliomicrobium sp. (assembly GCA_964603695.1). Classification (GTDB taxonomy): domain Bacteria; phylum Acidobacteriota; class Blastocatellia; order RBC074; family RBC074; genus RBC074. Next base: position 2,656 of record CAZRXE010001176.1, on the reverse strand, counting down.
CGTCTGGTTGGAACGATTGCGCGAATACATTGCGCTGGTCGCCAACCCGTTTGTCTTGTCACGCGCTGAAGCAAGCTGGTTGATGTTGCGCTTGTACCGTGAATTCACCGAGGCCGAACCCGGTAGCGAATTGGCGATGGAAGGTTTGTTGCTGGAATTGCTGGCCCTGCTGGCACGCAGCCAACCCGAATTGGAGCAGCAAAAACCGATTTGGCTGCGGCGAGTGGAAACGCGGCTGCACGATGAATTCACCGGCAAGTTGACAATGACCGAATTGGCCGCCGAAGCAGGAGTGCATCCGGCGCATCTGGCTTCCGTCTTTCGCCGATTTCACCACGCAACAGTCGGCGAATTTGTGCAGCAACTTCGCATCGAAGCCGCCAGCGAAATGCTGCGGCAACCGGAAACGCCCTTGTCAGAATTGGCCTTGCAATTGGGCTTTGCCGATCAAAGCCATTTTTCGCGCATCTTTCGTCGCTGGACGGGGATGACGCCCAAAGCCTGGCGCGCTTTAACCGCCAATCGAGGAGCAAATGATGAATGACAACCCAGCAGCCTTGCCTGCAATCGTTGCCGAAGATTCCGAAATACAGGACCAACCCGCGTCGAAGTCAAAAGCCGCAGTAGTCGTGCTGGCGCGCGTGCTGGAAAGTTTGATTGGCGCAGTTCTGCTGCTGGCCGGTTTGCTCAAGGCATACGAACCAAACACCTTCATTCAGCAAATCGGCGAATATGAAATCCTGACCAATCTGGCGCTGATCAAAGCGCTGGCGTGGGCTTTGATTGCAGTGGAATGCGCGCTGGGAATGGCTTTGATCGTCGGGCTGCGTAGACGCTGGGCAATTCCGGCGGCAACGGCGTTGTTGTTGATGTTCATCGGCGCAGTCAGTTGGGCGTGGGCAACCGGCGCAATTGAAAACTGTGGTTGTTTTGGTTCGTGGGCCAAACGCACTCCCGCACAGGCAATGATCGAAGACGTGTTGATGCTGGCGGCCATCGTCGGCGCGTGGTTTTTATATCGCGACGAACCGGCGCGTTTTCGCCGCCTTCGGTTGGGAATTGTCGCCGCGACTTTGCTGGCAGGCGTAACGATGACGGTCATCGCCAGCAACAGTGTGCGGCAATCCGCCGACCCGCTGGCACGGTTGCACGCGCAAAGCCGGCAACCTTCGCCGTTTGCCGGACTGTCGGTGGAAGGGCTGCCGCTCAAACTGGAAGAAGGCAACCGGCTGGTAGCGTTGATTGATACCGGCTGCTCGCACTGTCAGGCCAGCGTGCCCGCGCTCAATCAGGTCGCGACACAACCAGACAAGTTCCCGCCATTGGTGGCGCTGTGTTCCAACTCAGCGCAGGAAGTCGAAACGTTCCAGCAAAAGTTTGACGCGAAATTTCCCTTGGGCCGGATTTCTTATCAAGACTTCACGCGGTTGTTCGAGCGGGGCAAACCGCCTCGCATTTTTCTGCTGCGTACAGGCGCGGTACTCAAGATTTGGGACGGACAAATCCCGAACAAAGCAGAGATCACTACGCTCCTGGCGCGTTGATCGCTACGTCAACGACACCAGAAAGCATATTCCGAAACTTTGAAGCACCGGAGAAATTATGAAACAGCAACATTTACTAAGTCGCAGAAACATCATACAGGCGCTTGCCATCTCTCCCATTGCAGTGGCTGGCGCGCAAGATCAATTGTCCCCGGACAAGTCCCGTGAACTCTGGAACAAGATTTACGCCGAAGAAGATCGCGTGACCAGCTATCCGAACCGCTTTCTGGTTGATGCAGTGGAAGGCATCAAGCCGGGTCAGGCGCTTGATATTGGGATGGGCCAGGGACGCAACACGCTGTTTCTCGCGCGGCGTGGCTGGGATGTCACGGGCGTAGACATCGCCGACAAAGGCATCGAGATCGCCAAGAAAGCTGCTGCGCGGCGAAATTTGAAATTCAACGGCGTAGCCTCGGACTTCGCCGTCTTTGAGGTCGGCAAGCTGCGCTGGGATTTGATCGCCGGTGTGTACATGGGCGAACTCATTACGGAGCAGGCGGCGCGGATCATAGAAGGGCTGCGCCCCGGCGGACTGCTGGTCGTGGAGAACTTTCACCGGGACGGCAATGTAAATGCGGTCACCGGAGGAAAGCTCGGCTACCCGGTGAACGCTTTGCTGGAAACCTTTGCGCCCAAATTGCGGATCGTGCGCTACGAAGAAGTGTCCGATTTTTCAGACTGGGGAAGCCGTCTCGAAAAAACTCTGTTGGTTCGCCTATTGGCAAGGAAGGGATAGCCGTACGTCAACATTTGGAACGGGAACCTCCTATCGGAATCAGAGGTAAAACCATCGGTGGAACGTTAGGAAAACGCGAATATGAATGGACGCATTGCTCAAATAGAAATCAGACATTTTGTCGGCATCTTTCTGTTTTCGCTGGCAACGTTGCTACTGGAACTATCGCTGACGCGCGTGCTGTCGGTGGCGCTGTGGTATCACTTCGGGTTTTTGATTATCTCGACGGCACTGTTGGGATTCGGGGCGTCGGGCGTCGCGCTGGCGCTGTGGCGGTGGATGCGCGAAGACGCCCCGTTGGATCGCACTTTGTCAGTGCTGGCGATGTTGTTCGGCGGGCTGACCATCGCGTGTTTCTGGCTGATGCAGCGCATCC
>CAZRXE010001175.1:0-1910 GCA_964603695.1 uncultured Heliomicrobium sp. | reverse complement strand
GACTGACCACCTCCGGTAGTGCTGCCGTTGAGTACCAGATCGCCGGCGTCGACTTTGACGAGTCCGCCGCGACCGTTGCCAGATAAGCCGGCATCGGCTTTTAGCGATCCAGTCAGAGACAGACTGCCGCCAATAGTCAGGTCCAATTGCCCACCTGAGCCAGTCGGCCCGGACTTCACTGATAGCTGTCCGGAGGTGATGTCTGCCGAGCTTCCGCTTATCACGGTGATCTTGCCGCCGTCACTGCCCACGGTGGCATCTGCTTCAGCGGAGAGCTTGACTGCTCCGAAGCCAGACCCGACAGTGATGGGACCGTCGACATCCAGAATGAGTTCGCCACCCTTGCCCGATCCTGTGGCGTCGGCCGCCAATTTCAGACCTGTGCCGTTGAAGTTAGCAAACAACGACCGCAGCTCCAAGTAGCCGCCATCACCATTTTGACCGCGCGCGGTCACTTGCACAGCCGTATTGCTCGCCAATTCGGTAGTGAATGGTTTGTTCGAAACTGTGGCCCGTCCGCCGTTTCCGCCCAAACTACCGCTTTGTGCAGACAGATGGAACTGTCCGGCATTGCCGCCGAGGGTCACGTCGCCCTTGGGGAAAAACTGCACGGTGCCGCCGTTTGCCGAGGCGCTTGCCGGGCCGTCAGCCGTGAAAAGCACCTGTTGCGGTGAAGCGCTCGTGGGACGAGGAATCGACACAAAAATGTCGCCCCCGAGGCCTGCATTCGCATTGGCATTGGCGTTCAACGTAAGCTTATTCGCGTTCACCACGAGCCCGTTGATACCACTGGTAGAACCAGTATAGGTCAGGTCGATCCTGTGGTCTTCCTGTCCCCGTGCAGCGAGGAGCAAGTCTCCGCCATTGAACACGAGCGGATAGCCAGTCATCAGCACTTGTGTATGCGACGTCCCATTAGCCGTGAAGTTGAGCGGTGACCCAACCGCGCCGTTCCATGTGAGCCCGCCGGGGTAGGCCGTCCCAAAGGGATAGGTGACGGTCCAGGTGAAGTTCTGCGGGTTGGTCGTGCTGTCGTCGGTGACAAAAATGCCGAACTCTGGCAAGGCATAGGCGAAAGAGCCGGTGCCATTGGCGGTCGAGCCGCCGCCGTTTGCGCGGATGGTCAAGCCCGTGGAGCCTTGAAACGAGACTGAGCTTGCCGCTATGTTTACGAAGTGGCTCGCCTGACCGACACTGTCAGAAGCCGACACGATCGTGCCGTCTTGTGTGGTGATCGTGTGGGCTTGCAACACGATAGCTCCAGCCGATTGCCCAGTCTGGCCGTCGGCTGAGAGCGTGCCTGTAGGCAAGCTCAAATTGCCATCGACAGCTTCGAGGATAATCACGCCTGAACGTGACGCAGTTCCTTTAACCGACAGCGCGCTCGCCGACGTGAGCGTTATATCGTTGCGGTTGCGGATACGAATACCGCCACGCACAAAAAATGGATCGTTACCGCCACCGAGGGCGGTATCGGTATTAATTGTTCCGGCGACCCCGTTAGACGAAGCCGAGCCGATCACAAAGGCAGGGCCGGAGCCCGCACTGTTTGCCTTGACATCAACCGAGCCCGCCTGGCCCAGCGAAGCGCTCGCGTTGTTTACGACGATTGAGCCGCCGACTTCGACAGTGCTGCCGGCGCTCAGAATCACGTTGCCATGGTTGCTGGCAGTGATGTTGCCGGTTACTTGAATCTTGCCCAGGGGCGCGTTGATTCTGATGTAGCCGGTGGCGATAACGTCCCCGTTGATGATGCAGTCGTTGCTGCCGGAAGGAGCAATGTCCACATCACCGTTGTAGTTGATGGGGCCCGCGTTGCATTGCGGAGGTGGAGGGTTTTGGGCGTGCGCCTGTCCGCTTGCGAACAGTAGCCCGAGGATGATTGCGAGGGTACTCAGTACTTTAGCCAT
>CAZRXE010001174.1:0-8416 GCA_964603695.1 uncultured Heliomicrobium sp. | reverse complement strand
TCCTCTGCCGCCCGCGCCTGGGCCGTCGCCGCCCGCGCCTCTGGCTTCGGCGTTCTGACGGCGTTCGCGATCAATGGCGTCCTGCACTTCGGCTAGGCGGCCAGGCGAAACAGTCCAAGTGTCGCGGTTGCCGCGCTCAATCGAATTGCGCCCCATCTGGTAAATGTTGAACAGGAAGTCTTCGCGATTTTTCGAGGCCACGTCCACCACGGCTCGATTGGCCGTGATCGAATATTCGATGGATTGCCGGAAGTGCCATTTTTGCGGCGCAACCGGCGCGATCAAGTTACCTTGCGGCAACTGGCGGCTGACGACGAAAGGAATTTCCATCGGCGTCGGGCTACCTATAGTTTCGGTCAACAAGCCGATCATGTTGTGAAAGTAAACCGTCGTGCGCAGTCCGCCGTTCCACCAGGTCGAATAGCCCGTGCCGGTGCGCGTGGTTGCGCCGGGTTTGTTTTCGGCGACGAAGCGTTGATGCATCGCTGCGCCCACCAGATCAATGCCCGCGACGACCATCGGGTCGAAGGTGTAATTGAACGGGTCGCGAAACGGTGGCGCGAATAGCACCGTTCCGGCAGGGCCTGTCTGGTGATGGTTGTAGACGATCTGCGGAAACCATTCGTGATAGAACATGCGATTGATGGCTTCGCTTTCCGGTTGCGACGACAGGTAAAAGTCACGATTGTTATCGTGGCCGATGTACTTTTGATAAAGGCGCGGGATCGAACCGTAGCTGCGTTTGAGCGGGTCTTGTTCGCGCATGTACCAGTTGGAAACCAGTTCCATGCCGTCCGGGTTGACCAGACAGGTCAGGATGATGGTGTCGTTCAGGAATCGCTGTGTTTCTTCATCCGTGCGGCTGTTGAACTGCCAGATGGTTTCGATCAATTGCGCCGGTCCCAGTACTTCGGTCGCATGCAAGCCGCCGTCAATCCAGACAATAGCTTTGCCTTCCTTGGCCAGGGCACGCGCCTGCTCATTGGTCAAGCCCTCGGCCATAGCCAGCTTGCGCGAAATCTCCCGGTAGCGGTCGAGCTTCTTGAAATTCTCCGGCGCGGTGATGATGCCGACATACATCGTGCGACCTTCGGCGGATTTGCCGATTTCGATCACTTTCATCCGCTCGGATTCCTGGTCGAGCTTTTTGATGTAGGCCTCGTACTGGGTGTAGTTGGCGAGTTGATAATCGTCGCCGATGTTGAAGCCGAAATGTTCTTTCGGACTAGTCAGTTTGTTTTGAGCAAACGCCTGTCCGGCGGCAATCAAACACAGCAGCAGCGCCAGCAGGTAGACGGCGAAACCCGTTTTTCGCATGAGCATCCCTCTTAAAAGTTGAATTGGTTGTGCGGAACTTCGGCATGACTATAGAGTCGGCCGAAAAAATGTGGCAAGTCCGTTGACGAAAATCTATCTAATGAGGTTACAGCGGATTGCGGTCATCTTGTCCGGGCGGGTGTCTGACAACAGGTGGTTCGGCTCAAACCTTTGGCGAATTATTCCTCTTTCGCCTGAGTGGAAAGGCCTTTTCCGGATTCCTTCCTGATTTTTTCCGGTTTTTGAACCGGTCCCCGACTATCCTGAGTTCGGTAGTTTGTTCCTAACTTCTAATCGCGCTTGGAATTTCTCGCACGTCATTCGAGGAGATCGCCAGTGATGATATTCATTTCTTCGGTTCGCCGTTTGTTCTTTTGCGCTTTGATCAGTTTGCTGTTTGCTGGCGGCGCGTTTCGGCTGCTGTCTTTGTCCGAAGCTGAGGCGCAAAGCTGCACGTTTACGCTCAATTCGACCAGCCAGAATTTTGCCTCCGGCGGCGGGCTGGGCAGTGTGCAAGTGATGGCCTCGCAACCTTCCTGCAACTGGACGGCAACAAGCAACGCTCCCTGGATCACCGTCACGGCGGGCGCTGCCGGCGAGGGCAACGGCTCGGTCGGCTATTCCGTCGCTTCAAATCCGACTTCCGCGCCGCGCAACGGTTCGCTGACCATCGCCGGGCAGACTTTCACCGTCAATCAATCGGCCAATCTTATCGGCTTGCAATTCTTCCCGCTGCCCGCGCCTGTCCGCTTGCTCGAAACCCGTGCCGGCTTTGGCGGATGCACTACGCCCGGCACGCCGATCAATTCCGGCTCGACCTTCACCCTGCCGGCGCGAACCGCCTGTGCGGGCGTTCCGGTCACTGCCGCCGCCGTTACTGGCAATGTCACAGTCGTGCCTTCAGCGCCAGGTTTTTTGACTTTGTTTCCGAGCGACGCCGCGCAGCCGACCGTCGCCAACTCCAACTTCACGGCCAATGAAATCACCAACAATCTGTTCACGGTCGGCCTGGGCGCGAACGGCCCGGATGCCGGTGCGTTCAAGATATTCGCCAGCGCAGCCACTCACGTCATCGTGGATGTGACGGGCTACTACGCGCCTCCGGGCACGGGTGGTCTCTACTTCCATTCGCTGTCCACGCCGGTGCGGCTGCTGGAAACGCGGGCCGGCTTTTCGGGCTGTTTCGCCCCGGGTACGCCGCTCATCGGGACTGGTGATCCGAACGCCGATCCGAACCTCGATCTGGCTGTGCAAGGCCGCTCGCCGGTTCCTTCGCCGTGCAACTCGATTCCGGCATCGGCGCAGATGCTGGTCGGCAATGCGACCAGCGTGCTGCCTTCTGGCGGAGGATTTCTGACGATCTATCCGAGCGGCGGTGCGCGTCCGCTAATTGCCAGTTCCAATTATGCCGGCAGCGATGTCATCAATGGCCCGTTCACCGTTCGGTTGGGGGCGGACGGCAAGTTCAAAATTTACACGCTCGCGACGACGCATCTGGTGGTGGACATTCTGGGTTATTACAGCGCGGAAGCGTTGGATGCCAACGGCGCGGGTTTGCTCTTCACGCCGCTGCCAGCGCCGGTGCGGCTGCTGGAAACGCGAGCGGACTTTCCAAACTTCCCGCTTCCCGGTTGCACGCGGACGAACGCACCGATTCAGGGCAATCTGAACGCTGCGACGCACACACAGCAGGCGCGGAGCTTCTGCGGTCTGCCCGCTTCGGCGCAGGCGGTGGTGGGCAATGTGACGGCGGTGAATACGGCGGGCGCGGGCTTTCTGACGATGTTTCCGGGCAATCTGACGAGCGCGCCGCTGGTGGCCACGTCGAATTATCCGGTGCCTGCAAGCTTCGGTTACAACCGGCATTACATTGTGGGATTAAGTCCGGCGGATGGGACGTTCAAGGTGTTGACGCAGTTCACGACGGAGTTGGTGGTGGATGTGTCAGGGTATTTCGCCGCCGCGCCAGCGAATCAAGCGCCGCTGGTGGCCGCCGGAGGGGATCAGACGATCGGCTTGCCGAATCTGACGGCGAGTTTGACTGGAGCGGGGAGCGACGAAGGATTGCCGAACGGAGTGCTGACCCTGAACTGGAGCCAGGTGAGCGGCGCGGGAACGGTGATGTTCAGCGCACCGACGCAGGTGGCGACCGATGTAACGTTCAGCGTGACGGGCGTGTACGTGCTGCGGCTGACGGCGAGCGACGGCGGGCTCAGCGCAAGCGACGATGTGCAGGTGACGGTCAATCCGCCATTGTTCGTGAACGCAGGAGTGGATCAAGTGGTCACGCTGCCGAACACAACGATGCTGACGGGCAGCGTGACGGGGGGTTCAGGCGCGGCGAGGGTGGAGTGGAGCAAAGTGAGCGGTCCAGGCAGCGTGATTTTCAGCAACGCCGGCGCGACGGTGAGCGATGCGATCTTTGCTTTGAATGGCGTGTATGTCTTGCGGTTGAGCGCGACCGACACCAACGGCACGGTGAGCGACGATGTTCAGGTGACGGTCAATCCGGATTCGACGCCGCCGCCAGTGTTGAATGCGCCGGCGCTGGATCTGACGGTGGCGACGACGCTGGCGATGGGGACGGAGTTTTTGTACACGGGAGCGAATCCCGTCCAGACGGGCGTTGCGGCGGGAACGATCAAGCCGGAGCGTGTGGCGGTGCTGCGCGGGCGAGTGCTGGACAAAAGCAATCAGCCGCTGCGGTTGGTGAAAGTGACGGTGCTTGGTCATCCCGAATACGGTCAGACCTTGAGCCGGGCGGACGGACGCTTTGATCTGGCGGTCAATGGCGGCGGCGTGTTGACGGTGAATTACGAGAAGGTCGGCTACCTGACGGCGCAGCGGCAGGAAAGCGTGCCCTGGCAGGATTACTGCGGCGTGCCGGATGTGGTGATGATCGGTTATGACGCGAATGTGACGTTGGTTGATTTGCTTGCTAATGCGCCGGTTCAAGTTGCACAGAGCAGTATCAATCTCGACGCATCGGGAGCGCGGCGTACCGCGTTGCTATTCAAACAGGGCACGACGGCGACGATGAAATTGCCGGGCGGAGCGATGGCGGGACTCGACAAATTACACATCCGCGCGACCGAGTTCACCGTGGGCGCGAACGGCCCGGAGACAATGCCCGCCGGGTTGCCGCCGACCAGCGCCTACACTTACGCCGCCGAATTCAGCCTGGACGAGGCCGTGGCGGCGGGAGCAATTGAGACGACCTTCAATCAGCCGGTCATTCAGTACAACGAAAACTTTTTGAATTTCCCTGTCGGCACGGCGATTCCCAGCGGTTCGTATGACCCGCAGCAAGGCGTGTGGGTACCCGCCGCCAATGGGCGCGTGGTTAAGCTGCTTTCGATCAATGGAGGCACGGCCAATCTGGATGTGAACGGCGAGGGACAACCGGCAACCGATCCTGAATACGCCGCGCTGGGCATCGGCATCGCGGAACGGCAAACGTTGGCGACGCTTTACAGTGTGAATCAAAGCCTGTGGCGCGTGCCGCACAATCATTTTTCCACCGTGGACGCGAATTGGCCGGGCGGCCCGATTGGTGCGGTGCCGACGCCGAATGGCGGCCCGGCCAATAACAACAACGCTCCGCCCAAGAATCAGGACAAAGACCCCTGCGGTTCGGTGATCGGTTGTCAGGGCCAGACGCTGAGCGAAACCATCAACCTTGTCGGCAGTCCGTTCACGCTCAATTACAGCAGCGACCGCGTGCCGGGGCGGCAGGCTGAATACAGCATCACCATTCCGCTGAGCGGCGCGAGCGTGCCTGCGTCGTTGCAGCGCATTGATCTGGAAGTCAGCGTCGCCGGGCAAATCTTCCGGCAAAGTTTTCCGCCCACGGCGAATCAGACAACGACATTTACCTGGGACGGCAAGGACGCATACGGGCGCACGGTGCAAGGCAATCAGCAGGCGACGGTGACGGTGGGCTTTGTTTACAACGGCGTGTATTACAACACGGTCGGCTTCGGCTTCAGCGGCAACGGCGTGCCGTTAAACTCCAACCCGACGCGGCGCGAAGTCACGCTATTGCGTCCGATGCCGGTGACTGTGGGCGCGTTCGACGCGCGCGGGCAGCGGCTGGGCGGTTGGACGCTGAGCGCGCATCACGTTTACGACCCGGTCGGCAAAACGCTTTATCTAGGCACGGGCGAACGGCGCATCGCTGAAAAGCTGTCTCCCGCCATCACGACCATCGCCGGCAGCGGCGTCGCCGGATTCAGCGGCGACGGCGGACAGGCCTTGCAAGCGCGGCTCAATCGTCCGTGGGGCGTCGGCGTGGGGGCGGACGGCAGTTTGTTTATCGCCGATACGCTGAACAACCGCATTCGTAAAGTTGCTTCTGACGGCGTCATCTCCACATTCGCGGGAACAGGCGCGGGAGGTTTCGGCGGCGACGGCGGCGCGGCCACGGCTGCGTTATTGAACTTTCCATCGCGCGCGCAGGTCGGGCCGGAGGGCAGCGTTTACATTGACGATCGGCTGAATAACCGCGTGCGGCGCGTCAGTCCCAGCGGCGTCATCTCAACCTTTGCCGGCACGGGCGTGGCCGGTTTCAGCGGCGACGGCGGCCTGGCCACGCAAGCCATGCTGAATCAAGACCCGGATCCGTTCCCCTTCCGCGACGGCAGCGTTTACATCACGGACATCGTCAACCATCGCGTCCGCCGCGTAATGCCCGACGGCATCATTCGCACCATTGCCGGCAACGGCACGGCGGGCTTCAGCGGCGACGGCGGCCCGGCGACGCAAGCGAGTTTGAACCTGCCCGTGGATTTGGCTTTGCAAGCGGACGGCACGGTTTACATCAGCGATCTGGTCAACAACCGCATCCGCCGCGTCGGCACGGACGGCATCATCACCACCGTCGCGGGCGGCGGCGCAAGCACGGGTGACGGCATTCCCGCAACGCAAGCCGCGCTGCGGCTCGATACCGGTTGCGATATGGCGCTTGCGCCGGACGGCGCTGTCTATTTCACCGAGCGCATTTTTCACCGCGTGCGGCGTTTGGGCACGGACGGCATTCTGACGACGGTTGCCGGCAACGTCACGGCGGGCTTCAGCGGCGACGGCGGCCCGGCCACACAGGCGCAACTCAACACGCCCTTCGGATTGGGCGTGGCGCGCGACGGCAGCTTGTACATCGGCGATTCGCTCAACCATCGCATTCGCCGCGTCGGCGCGCCGCTGCCCGGTTTCAGCGCCACCGACATCGCCATCCCTTCCGAAGACGGCAGCGAGTTGTATCAGTTCGACAAGAACGGACGACATTTGCGCACAGTCAACGCGCTGACCGGCGCGACGCTGCTGACGTTCACTTACAACGCCGCCGGTTTGCTGACGCAAATCAGCGATACCGAAAGCAACGTTACGATCATTCAACGCGACGGCGCGGGCAACCCCACAGCGATTATCGCGCCCTTTGGCCAACAAACGACGCTCGCGCTGAATGCCAACGGTTTCTTGAGCCAGGTCACTGATCCTGCTAGTCAGTCGTACCAGATGGCGTACACGAGCGGCGGCTTGCTGACCGGCTTCACTGACCCGCGCGGCAACACGAGCGCGATGACGTATGACGCGCAGGGGCGTTTGATGAAAGACACGGACGCGGCCACGGGCTTCACCATGCTGGCGCGGACGGACGCCGCGAGCAGTTACACCGTGACGCAAAGTTCCGCCTTGAATCGCACGCAGACGAAGCAGGTGGAAAATCTACCGACCGGCGAAGAGCGTCGCACCAACACCGACGAGGGCGGCTTGCAAACCATCACGCTGCGCGGCACTGACGAAAAACGCACGGTCACGCGCCCTGACGGCACTGTCACCACAGCCATTGACGGGCCGGATCCGCGCTTCGGCAATCAAGCGCCGCTCACCCGAAGTCTGAGCATCAAGCTGCCGAGCGGGTTGACGCTCAATCGCACCGTCACGCGCGCGGTCACGCTCGCCGACCCGACCAACCTGCTGAGCCTGACCAGCGAAACCACCACAACCAGCGTCAACGGGCGCAACTTCATCACCAGTTACACGGCGGCGAACCGCACGTTCACTTACAGCACGCCGCTCAACCGGACGGCGACAACGGTGATTGATGCGCTGGGGCGTCCTACTCAATCGCAGACGGCGAATTTCAACGCGACGAGTTTCAGCTACGACGCGCGCGGACGGCTGGTGAGCGCCACCGGCGGCGCGGGTTTGGAAGCGCGCACGGCCACGCTGACTTACGACACGGCGGGATTGTTGGCGAGCGTCACTGACCCGCTCAATCGTGTTCGGAGCCTGACTTACGATCCGGCGGGGCGCATCACTCAAATGACCCTGCCGGGCGGCGCGACGGTCGCTTATGGCTATGACGCGAACGGCAATCTCACTTCGTTCACGCCGCCGGGCCGTCCCGCGCACGGCTTTGCGTATTCACCTGTCAATCTGCCCGTGTCTTACACCGCGCCGAATGTGGGCGCGGGAAATCAGACCACGTATGCGTACAACCTCGACCGGCAACTGATTTCCATCACGCGCCCGGACAATCTGCTGTTGAGCTACGCTTACGACGGCACGGGGCGTTTGAGCACGCTGACGACGCCAAGCGGGCAATACAACTACAGCTACAATCCGACCTCCGGTTATCTGGCCGGCATTACAGCGCCGGGCGGCGGCACGCTGGCCTTCAGCTACGACGGCGCGTTGCTGACGCGCACGGTCTGGGGCGGCGCGGTGGCGGGCAATGTCAGCCACGTTTACAACAACAATTTCCTGGTCGCTTCGCAAAGCATCAACGACGCGAACACGATCAACTTTCAGTATGACAACGACGGGCTGCTGACTGGCGCGGGCGGTTTGACGTTGACGCGCCACGCGCTGAACGGTTTGTTGACCAGCGCCGGTTTGGGCAACATCGTCAGCAATTGGAGTTATAACGGCTTCGGCGAGACGACGAGCCACAGTACCCTTTTCAACGGCGCGCCGCTTTACGCCGCCGATTACACGCGCGACAAGCTGGGGCGCATCACTCGCAAGACGGAAACGATTGGCGGGGTGACGAACGTTTACGATTACGGCTACGACGCGGCGGGCCGCTTGAGCGCGG